>CAZCEL010000024.1:18544-20894 GCA_964497175.1 uncultured Bifidobacteriaceae bacterium | reverse complement strand
GTGCCGGGGACGCCGGCCACGATGACGCCAAGCAGGTCGCCGTCGGTCTGGGCGCGCTTGAATCGGCCGTTCCGGAGATCGACGCCGGCGACCGTGTCGCCGGTTGCTCCATGGCAGACCGTGCACTGCGCCGCGTACAACCGGGCGCCGTGTTGGACGTCGGCCGGAGCGTACTGCCCCGGTCTGGGCTGAGCGGCAAGCTGGCCCGCGGTCAGGGCGACCAGTGATGCCACGACGAACAGCTGCTTCATGTGAGCCGCCTGGGAATGTGTGTCAAGCCGAGCATACTCCAAGAGCGCATAGTGCGTTGGTCGGCGGAACGCTGCGACACGCCAGCGTCGGCTGCGCGGTGGTGGGGTGGCCGGTGGCGGAAGGCCGCCAGCAACCGCAACGCGAAGTTCTAAACGCGAGAGATGTTTCGTGGCTGTCTAGATCGAGTGCACCGCGCTGTTGGCGGCGCGTGCCCGTCGCGCCAGCAGGTGCGCGGGGACGGGAAGGAGCAAGTACAAGAGGCCCGCTATCAGCAGATTGACGTGAATCCCCAGCCACATCGAGATCGCCACGGCCGCGATTGACGCCAGGACGCCCGCGGCCCCGTTGACGCCCCACATCCACGCCGTCGCGTTCGGCGACAGGCGCCCCACCAGGTCGATGCCCACGGGAAAGCAGAAACCGAGCAGCACCGCAACGGGAGCGGTGCAGGTGATTACGAGAAGCGAACGGACGGCCAGCCCGAGCTGGATGGTCGCGTCCATCATCGGCTGAATCACCCAGATCAGCCCCAGGACGACCGTGCCAATCACGACGGGCAGCATGAGGACGCGGGGGCGGCGCGCGACCGGAAAGCGATCCGACGCGAAGCTCCCAATCCCCGTGAAACAGATCATCGAGAACAGGATGATCGCAAACGTGTACGTCGGGTGCCCGAGATAGACGGAGAAACGCTGTAAGAACGGAATCTGGATCAGCATATAGCCGACGCCGATCATGGCGAAGTACGCAATCGACATTGCGAAGCTGGCCGCCTCCATGGTCGGCAGCCCCGACCGTGCGAGCGGCCAGACGATGATGCAGATGACAAGGACAGCCGCGATGGCGAAGAGCAGCACGAGCGTCCACGTGGCGCGCACATTGCCCCACACGACGCCGTTGCGCGGCACTTCATGCGCCTTGCGAAAGCTGCCCGGCTTGAGTGTGTTGAAGAAGAACGGCCGCGCGTCGGTGGGCGGCCTGAAGTCGAACATCGGGTGGCGGATCGCGGCGTTCAGCTCGTGGATCGACGACGACCCGGCGATGCCGCCCAGCCACGGGTCGCTCGGGCCCGTCCAGGGCGAGATCAGGAGCGCAAACCCCTGTGCGTCGGCTAGGCGGCGAACGGCCACGTGGTCGTCGGGTGTGAGCGGCTGGTTCGAGACAATCAGCGTGGCGACGCGGTCGCGCGTCAGCATGGCCATGTGATCAATCGGATGCCGCACGCCGCGGTCGAGCAGCGCCGCCACCGCCAGCGCGAGCAGTCGACTCGTTTCCGAGGTCGCCGAAGGCGAGAACCAGCGCGACACGCTGAGCAGCCCGCCCGGCTTCAGCCGATCGAGAAACAGACGCCACGCCTCGATCGTGTACAGCCCGTTTTCGGTCAACGTGAAGGCTCCGGCACCCGTGGACGCCCATGTATCGATGAGCGACATCTGGAGCACGTCGAACTGCCGCTCGGTGCGGCTGAGGTACGAGCGTGCCTCGCCATGGACGAACTGGACTTCGGGCCGGTTGGTCAGACTCGCGAACTCACGATATGGCCCATGGAGCGCTCGCAACAGGTTCTTGTTGATTTCGATCCCGGTGATCGATCTGTTGCCGCCCCAGAGCGCTGACAGGACGTCGCGCCCGCCGCCGACACCGAGGATACCGATGTCTCCGCGCCGCAAGTGATAGGGCAGCGTCGTGACGTCGTAAGAGACCCATTCGAGCTTCGCGATGTCGCCGTCCCACTGTGTGATGGGCGTGGCGGCCTCCGCGTCGATGACGATCCACGCCGAGGTGGTCCGGAAGCCGTCGCCGCCGCTGCCCCGACCCCAGTAGAACGCCGGCCCGAAACTGGGAGGCGCGATCATCACATACGAGTGTGTGTTCCAGGCCGTCCATTCGATGTGTTCGCCGGGCCCCGAGGCGCGGCTCGCCGCGCTCGGGCCCACCTTGAAGATGCGGTTCTTCGCGAACACCACACCCACACCGGGATTGGCCGCCACATTCAGTCCCGCCGCCGCGAGCAGTGCGATACATAACGCGAGGCTGGACCAGCCGCCCGATCCGCCTGACGACCCGCCTGCCGTTCGATCCACCGCGTACGGGTTTC
>CAZCEL010000024.1:0-18534 GCA_964497175.1 uncultured Bifidobacteriaceae bacterium | reverse complement strand
GACCAGCCGCCCGATCCGCGTCCGGAGCGTGCGGTGTGCGCCCCGCGGACCGACACCGCCCGATGGAAGCAAAACGCCCCGGCGGCGGCCGCCGCGCCGGCCACGAACGCGACCGAGGAGATGTTGCTTCGGTCAAGCAGCGGAATCACCAGCAGGCAGCCCAGGGCCGCGCCCAGCAGATCGACCGCGTACAGGCGGCCGGTCGGGCCGCCCGATCTCGTGAGCGCCAGGGTCACGACGATCCCGGCCAGGAAGAACGGCGCGGCGAGCACGAGCGTGGCGAGCGCGATGGCGGTTACCTCCATCGGGCTGAACTGCTCGAGCAGCGGGATCGGCATCGACAGGCTCATGAGATGCGTGACCGGGATGGCCAGGGCCAGCCAAACCGAGACCCGCGGCAAGGCCGCGATCGCCCGTTCGCCCGTGTAGCGGTCGCCTCCGACGAAGACGAGCACGGCGCCCGCCGCCATGCCCAGCATCGCCAGCGACACGGCGAGGAAGGCCAGGTGGTACCAGGTGAGCACCGACAACAGGCGCGAGTCCAGAACCTCGAGCATGAGCGTCGCCAGCGTGACAAGGAACAGTCCAGAGGCGAGCCAGCCAAAATTCTTCATCGTTGCTTCATTGACCTGCGGGAGCGGCGGTGTGATCGGGCGACCGCGTCCCACTCGCTTTGGAAGCCGCGTCGGCGATCCGGGTTGGGGTGCGCCGATGCGCTCGGTGATTCACCTCGACCCGTTCGCAGGCGCGACAGAACGCCGCCAGTCCTTGAAATCATAATACACGGCGTACGACTCGGCAACGAAGCCGGCGTGCGACGTCACACACTAGACTCGCACAGCGCGCACCGCCGCGAACGCGACCACGTAGATCGCGATGCTGGCCAGGACGACGGCGTTGAACCCGAGGTTCATCGACAGAATCACCGCAAGGACGGAGCCGATCACAGTGGTGCACGCGTTGACGGCCCAGGCCCATGGCACGAGCGTGGGATTGACCCGGTCGAGCAGGCGGATGCCGTAGGCGAACGGCACGCCCAGCAGGAGACCGATCGGTGCGAGCACGAGCACGGTGGCGAGAATCCGAATCGCGAGTGGCAGGCCGATGAGCGCTGACACCATCCATGGCGCTACGCCGATGAAGACGAACAGCGCGACAGCCAGACTTGCCACGACGGCGAGCGCCCTGGGGCTCGGTGCCGGCACGAGGCTCCCCGAGAGCAGGCTCCCGAGCCCTGTGAACACCAGCAGAGAAAAGAGCGTCACGACGACCGAGTAGATCGGATGACCGAGCAGCAGCGTCAGCTTCTGCATCAGCACGATCTCGATCATGATGAACCCGACACCGAGTCCGGCGAAGAAGACCAGGAAGCGCTTGAAGTAGCGCAGGTCGAGCTGCCGCCGGCCGAAGACGATCAGGGGAACCACGATCAGCACGACGGCCATGACCGTGCTGAAGGCGAGCTGGCCCAGGATGAAGAGCGGATTTCCTTGGGAAACGGCCGTCGGCTCGGCGATGTACTGGCGGGCTTGAAGCGGGTTCCGCCATTTCGAGAAGTTGAAGAAGTAGGGGCGGTTGTCCGAGGTCGGTGTGATGTTCCGCGGGTAGTCGCGCACGAACGCCGCGCGGGCCCCGTCGTCCATGCGGATGTAGCTGGGGACCGCCCCGTCGGACGGACGGCCCGGCAGATAGATCTTCTCAATGCCCGTCTCGTCGGCGAACGACTCGGTCGCGCCGATTTCGTTCTCCGTGAACGGACCTCGCTTCACGATGACGGCAATGAGGTTGTCCGGCGTGCGCAGGGCGATCACCGACTGGTTGAGATTGCTGACGCCGAGCCTGTCGAGGGCCGTCTGGATGTTGGACAGCATGCGAAGCGACTCCATGTCGGCCGCCATCCGCGTGATCTGCAGCAGGCCGCCCTCGACCAGGTGCTCGTACATCGACTCGATGGCCTCCGGCGTGTAGAGGTAGTTCTCGGCGAGCATGTACGCCCCGGACGCGAGCGCCGTCCAGGTGTCGATTCCGGTCATCTGGATGACGTCATAGCGTTCCTTGTCCCGCATCAGCGCGGACCGACCCTCCGCCACGACGAACTCGATGCGGGGATCCTGCGTGAGGCCGGCCGAGTACCGGGGCAGAATCTCGTAATGGATGTCGAGGATTTGGCGGTTGAGCTCGATGCCCTTGATTCGCCGGGCACCGGCCGTCTTCGCCGCCCAGACGTCATTGCCGCCGCCGACGCCAATGACGAACACGCTCGCGCCTTCCCGCAACCGTACCGAGGCGCTGTACATCGAACGCCGGATGTGGTCCAGGCCATCCGGGTACTCGCTGAAGTTGAGGATGAAGGTGCCGGCTGACCCGTCCTGCAGGATCATCATCTCCTCGGGCAGCGCGTTGCTCGAGGGCTTGGTACCCCGGCAATAGACGAACCGGTTCTGCTCGGTGATCCGTTGGAGATCGATTCGGCTGTTCGCGCTCCAGCGGGAGTAATAGAGATCGCGCTGCAGGATCTCGGCCCGCACCCGATCGGTCAGGTCGAGCGAGTACTTGCCCGGCACCGGAAACCGTCGATCGATGGACGGGAGCAGGAGCAGCGCGACGGCGGCCGCCGCTGCGGCGCCCAGGGCTGCGCCTTGGCGCCAGGGAGGAGTGAGGGTGACGACCGTCGCGACGAGCCCCAGGAGCGCAAGAACGACCAGGCACCCGCCGGCGCCGTACGACCAGAAGAGCAGCGGTGCAATCAGGCAGCCGAGCCCGGCGCCCAGAAGGTCGACGCAGTAGAGCGTGGTGACGTTCCGGGCGTTGAACGTCAGGACGAGGCCGATCACGGTGCCGGCAAAGAAGAAGGGCACCGCCGCGACCAGGTTGTAGATCGAGAAGCGAAGGACGTCCGCGCCTCGCGAGAAGTCGAGGGACCACGCAATGGGATAGCTGATGAGAAACGCGTATGTCGCCACCAGCGCGAGCACGTAGAGCAGGCAGAACAGGCCGATCCAGAATCGGCTCTGCGCCCGCCACCTGTCCTGAAACAGCGAAATCATCGTGCCGCTGATGCCGATCGCGAGGAGGCAGTTGCCGACGACGAGGTAGCTGAAGTGAAAGAAGAGCCGAAGCGCCCCCACGCGCGTCAGCAGGATCTCGTACATCAGCATCGAGCAGGAAACCAGTCCGATGACCCACAGGACGTGAAGGGGGGCGCCCCCGAGCGCGATTTTCACGCGCGCGATCATACACTGTGAGCGCCAGTCGCATAGTGAACCCGCAGCGCAAACCCGGCCGAGCCTGCCGGCCTTGTGGAGAGCAGCGACCGCAAGTCCGTAGTCAGCGGGGCTGGGCCGCCACAATCGGTTCAGGCGCCCCCTGCAGCGTTCTCCCTAGAAATCCCCACACGCGATTCCACGAATCGCGCTGCTCGGGTGTGTTCTCGGGCTGCCAGGTTCGCGAAATGACGCGCCGATCGAACGTGTGGCCCCCGGGCGGGCTCCGGTAGATCTTGATGTCGGCCAGCTGCGGCTTGCGGGACTTCAGCGCGTCGACCAGCTGAATGGCCTCGTCGAGCGTGACGTCCTCGTCGTTGTCCGCGACATGGAGCAGCAGCGGAACCTGGAGCTTGTCCACGTGGAAGAGCGGCGACCTCTCCCGGTACACGTCGGGTCGTTCCGACGGGGTCCCCAGAAAGCGGTTGTGCGGATCGATCGTGCGTCGCAACCGGTCGCCCTTGCGGGCCAGACGATGGAAGAGGTTGGTCACTGGCACCATGGCGGCCGCCGACCGGAACGTGGCCGGACTTCTGAACACCGAGAGCAGCGCGATCAGCCCGCCGTGGCTCCAGCCAATGACGCCAATCCGGGCGGGATCGACGGCGGGATACCGCGAGGCCGCGACCGTCGCGGCCGTGATCACATCCGTCACTTCCTCGCCCCCGTAATCGATGGCGTCGAAGAACACCTTGCCGTACCCGATGCTTCCCCGGTATTCGGGGGCAATGACGACGAAGCCCCGACTCGTGGCCTCTTGAACGTACGGGATGTAATGTTCGTACAGATGGCCGCGGATGTTCTCGTGCACCCACACGAGCGCCGGATGCTGCCGGGGCCCACGGATCTGCAGCGGCTGAAAGACGAACGCCGGAATCTCGAGGCCGTCGGAGGCGCTGCGGTACGTGATCTTCTCCAACTGCATCAACCCCTTGCTCGCGGTCTGCCAGGTCCGGTCGGTCTCCGCCTGCTGGCGGAGCATCCGGCGGAAGTCCGGCCGTTCGTCGGGCCGATCGGCGAACGGAAGCGGCGCCTCCGTGGAGGGAGCCTGCTGAGCGCCCGCCGGCAGCAGGGAGCCCCCACAGACGAGCGCGGCGAGTATCAGACCTGCCAGCACCCGCCGGGGCCACTGGTTGAACATGAGATCCGATCCTAACAGCCCGTCACCACGGGCCGCCAGCAGTCACTGCTCGCGCCGGCCCTACGTGCCGCACTCCGAAGACCGGACGGGGAGGCGGCACGACGAAGTGGGATGCGAGCTGCGGCTACGCGCGTGGCGTCGATCTCGAAGGCCTTACGTTCTCGACGTCCGCGAGCCCCCCCCCGCGCGCGCATGGGCTTTCGTCAGCCACTGCCGCAACGAGCCGGCGGCCTCGTCTGGTGTGGGGCCGTAGAAAGGCATCAGTGCTGTGGGCACGCCCGGGATCCTCACGATGTGCGCGCGCCAACGCGCTGTGCCCACCGACTCGACCTCGATGAGGTACTTCTGGCCTCCAATCAGCTCTTCGAAACGATGGACGGCTGTGCGCACGGCGAAAATGTGATGGCTGGAGTCGATTGGGAGAGCGCAGGCATTTTACGCGAGCGGGCTGGGCAATCAAGCGAAGCGACCGACGAAGGCCACCGTTCCAACGGTCCGCGGAAAGGATTTCGATGGAAGTTGACGAAAAAAAATTCCCCCTGTCGGGTGATGCACAGGAAATGCACGGTTCGTCCACAGGTTTTCCACAGCGCCGCGGGCCACGTCGAACGTGGAAGGTACACTCAGCGTGGTTGCTTGACGCGATCTCAGTCGCCACGTACGCTTGAAACTTCATGAAGGTCCATCGCCGAGCGGGCGCGGCAGCCGCGGCCCTGTTGATCGCGGTCTGTACGGTCGAGCTGGCGCTGGCCGCGCCCGACGACCCCGCGGCCAAGATGGTGGACGAGGCGCCACTGTTCCGCGTGTTCCTGAGGGACGGCACCTCACTCGTCAGCTACGGCGAGATTGCGCGCCTGGACGACCGCGTGGTGTTCTCGATGCCAACTGCCGCGTCGATGAATGCCCCGCAGCTTCATCTGGTCACCATCGGGGCCGATCGCGTGGACTGGGAACGGACGACCACGTACGCGGAGGCGGCCCGCGCCGCACGCTACCTGGCCACCCGCGCCGAGACCGACTACGCCGCTCTGACCAACGCCGTCGCCCAGGCATTGAATGACGTCGGCCTGACCGACGACCTCTCGAAGCGTCTTGCCATCGTCGAACGAGCGCGCAAGACGCTGGCCGACTGGCCGCCGCGGCATTACAGCTACCGGCAGGGCGAAGTGCTGCAGATGCTGGGCATGCTCGACGAAGCGATTGCAGAGCTGCGCGCGGCCAACGGGATCAAGCAGTTCGACCTGAGCTTTGTTGCGGCGACCCAGCCCCTGCAGCTCGATCGGCTGCTGCCGCCGCCGACGCCGCAGGAGGCCATCGAGCAGACGCTGACGGCCGCCCGGCTGACCGAGTCCGCGGCTGAGCGTACGTCGCTGCTCACCGTCGCGATCGTCGCGCTCGACCGTGACGCCGGTGCGCTGCCGGCCGAGTTTGTCGCCACGACGCGAGCCGCCGCGCAGGCGACGCTCCAACGTGAGCTGGAGATCGATCGCACCTACCAGTCGCTCACGTCACGGATGATCGCCCGCGCTCAGGCCGGGGCGGCAGCCGCCGATGTCCGCGGCATTCAGCGGCTGATCGAGGATATCAGGGCCGCCGACGCGGAGCTGGGCAGCACGCGGCCGGACTCGGTCGCGGCGCTGGTCGCGGCGGTCGACGAGCGGCTGGACGCGGCCCGGCGGCTGCGGCTCGAGCGGGATCGGTGGGCCCTGCGGCAGGCGGACTTCAGGGTGTATCGTTCGTCGATCAATCTCTCGCTGCTGCGGCTGACTCGCATCCGACAGGCCCTCGAGGACATCAAGTCGCTGGCCGGATCGGGCCCCGACGCACTCGCCTCGGTCGAGCGCGTCGCACTGCAGATCCTGAGGGCGGTGTCCGCCATTGCCCCTCCCGAGGAATTCAAGGCGGCCCATGCGCTCATCGGCAGCGCGGCCCAGCTGGCCGAGAGCGCAGCCCGCATCCGGCGCGAGGCCGTGCTGACGAGCAGCATGGCCCGCGCCTGGGACGCCTCGTCGGCGGCGGCCGGTGCGCTGATGCTCACTGCCCGCGCGCAGTCGGACATCCAGTCGATGCTTCGCCTTCCGCGGCTCTCGCCGTGATCACTCCTCGCCGGACGAGGCTCATCCGCGTCGACGATCTCCACGAGTTTCGCCGCGTCATCGCGGCGCTCTGTGCCGACCCGCCGCCTACGGCCGGCGCCCTCCCCGGGCCCGGGCGTGGCTCCGCCCGGGCGGTCATCGTCGGGTCGACCGCGGCGGCCGCCGAGCTGCGAGGGACGCTCATCACCCGGGCGGCCTGCCGCCAGGATGCTCTGCCGCTGCTGCTTACGCGCGATGAGACGTACGACGAGCTGCACGCGAGACTTCCTGAGCCGCCACGGCGGCTGAGCCCGTTCGAGCGCGACAGCATGGCCCAGTCGGCGGCGCACGCGGCCGCCGGCCGGACAGAGGGGCTTCCCCTGCGAATCCGTCCTCGCCTGGTGGGCGAGATGCTGCGGTTCTACGACCTGATCCGCAGGCAGTCGCAACTGGTCGATCGGTTTGAAGCCCTGGTCGTCGACGCGATCGGCGGCAACAGTTCCGATGACCGGGGAGCCGAACGACTGCTGGTCCAGACCCGCTTTCTGGCCGACACGTTCCGCGGATACGAGCAGCGGGTGCGCGACTCGGGGGCCTGCGATGAGCACGTGCTGCGGGAAGTGCTGCTGCAGCAGACCTCGTCTCTGCCGATCCGGCACCTGGTGGTGACGGTTGCGGACTGGATCGCCGATCCGCTCGGCCTGTTCGTTGCTGACTTCGATCTCCTCGCCCGACTGGCCGGCCTGACGTCGCTCGATCTCGTGTGCACCGAGGCCACGCTCGGCGCGGGTTTCCGCGAGCGGGTGCACCGGTGGTGGCCCGGCCTCGAGGAGGTCCAGGGCTCCACCGTGGCCCCCCGCCGGCCCACGATGAAGCCCGCGCTCGCCGCACCCGCCGGGGCGCGGCCTGACGGTGCGTGGGTGACGCACCGCGACCGCGAGGAGGAACTGATCGCGGTTGCCAGACAGCTTCGAGCCACGGGCGTTCCCCCCTCCGGGTGGGAACGGGTCGCCGTCGTGTTCAAGCGGCCGCTGCCCTACGTATACGTCGCGCCCCAGGTATTTGGCGCCGCCGGCATCCGCTGCCGGACGTTCCACGCGCTGCCGCTCGCCGCCGAGCCGGCCGCCGCCGCGGTGGACCTCGTGCTCACCGCTGTCGAGACCCGCTTCGCCCGCGGCCCGCTGGTCGCGCTGCTCGCGTCACCGCACCTGCAGTTTCGCGCCGATGCGGGACCTGTCACGCGCGAGGCGCTTGGCGCACTCGATCGCGTGCTCAGCGAGGAACGCTACCTTGGAGGCGTGGAGCATCTCCTGGAGCTCGGACGGGGCTGGGAGGACCGTCACGATCGATCGCGATGGACGCGACGGTCGGCGGGCGAGCTGATCGAGACGGGACGCGCGGCGATTCACGCGGCGCTTGGCGCCATGCGTGCGCTGGCGAGGCTCGTCGACCCGGCCCCCGCGTCCGCACAGATTCTTCTGCTGCGCGATTTCCTGCAGGCCCACTTCGGGCCACCACTACCTCCGACGCCGCCCGACTCGGGGCTCGTCCCGCGCGAGCTGCGCGCGCGGGCCGCACTGGATCGCATCCTGGTCGATCTGGCCGCGGCCCATCAGGCGCACCACGACCCGTCATGGACGATCGACGATCTGGCCCCGGCCCTCCGGCGATGGATCGAGGCCGAGACCTTCGCCGGCGATCCGCCCGGCCAGGGAGTGCATCTCGTCGACGACGAGGCGGCCCGGTACGGCGACTTCGACGAGCTGACGATCGTCGGGCTCGTCGAGTCCGAGTGGCCGGAGCCCGCGCACCGCAACATCTTCTACGCGCCAGCCGTCCTGTCGGCGGTCGGCTGGCCCTCCGAGCGGGATCGCCGACAGTCTGCTGATGCTCGCTTTCTCGATCTGCTCGGATCGGCGGACGAGCGCGTCCGGCTGTCGACGTTCCTGCTGGACGATGAGTCGCTGGTGGCTCGATCGGTCCAGCTCGACGAGGTGCCCCGTGCCCTCCTGCGCGTCGTGGCCGGTGACGCGGTAGCACACTCATGGAGCTTTCCAGACGAGGAACTCGCGGCAGGCATGGAACGGCACGAGGCCGGCGGTGCGGCCGACTCCGACGCCTCATGGCTCGCGCTTCGAACCGCCCGCTCGCCGGCCGGGTCGGTGATGTTTCACGGCGAGGTGGGGCCCCAGACTTCGCGGCGCTGGTCCGTGAGCGCACTCGAAACGTATCTCGCGTGTCCGTTCAAGTTCTTTGCCCAGCACGTTCTCCGGCTGGAAGAAGAGAGGGACGACGAAGAAGCGATGGACCCGCGGCGGCAGGGCGAGTTGCTGCATACGGTTTTCGAGACGTTCTTCAGGGACTGGCAGGCCGCAGGTTACGGGACCATCACAGCCGAGAGCCTCGATCGCGCCCGGCCGCTCTTCGCGGCCATCGTCGATCGCGAATGTGCCAGCCTGCCGGAAGGGGAAGCCGAACTCGAACGCACTCGCCTGCTCGGCTGCTCGGCCGCAGAGGGGCTGGGCGACGGGGTGTTCCGGATGGAGGCCGAGCGCCCGGTTCCGGTCGTCGAGCGGCTGCTGGAACACAGGCTGGATGGTCCGTTCACCATCCTGACCGATCGAGGTCCCCGAGCAATCGAGCTCGCCGGCAAGATCGATCGCGTGGATCTGCTCGCGGACGGAACCTTCCGCCTCATCGACTACAAGCTGGGATGGCCCCCGGATCGGACGCGCGCGCTGCAGCTGCCAATCTACAGTCTCTGCGCCCAGCAGCGTCTCGACGGTCGCGGAGGACGGCGGTGGACGCTCGGCGAAGCGGCGTACCTCGCGTTCAAAGGGCCGCGGCGAGTCGTGCCGCTGTTCACCTCGGCCGAGGGTCGGGCCGACACTCTGGCGAGCGCTCAGCAGCGGCTGGCCGACACGGTCGATCTGATTGCCCGCGGCAGTTTTCCACCTGCCCCCGACGATGCGTTCCGCTGCGAGTCGTGCGGATACTCGGGCGTGTGCCGCAAGGACTACGTCGGTGAGATCTGAGCCGAGACTTCCCTTCGACGTCGACGAGACGCTCGACACGACGGGCGCCATGAGTTCGGAGTCCGCCCCAGCCCGGGACGAGCCGGATCGACGTGCCCGAACGGCCGCGGTCGATCCCGCCAGAAACATCGTGCTCGAGGCGTCCGCTGGCACCGGAAAGACGCGCGTGCTCGTCGAGCGCTACGTGAACCTGCTCGGCGCGGGCGTCGATCCCGATCACATCCTGGCCATCACGTTCACCAGGAAGGCGGCCGCGGAGATGCGCGAGCGCATAGCCGATCGGCTGCGCGAGAACGCCTCGTCGTCCTCGCCCGACGCGGCGCGGTGGCGCGATCTCAGGAGCCGGCTCGGCGACATCGTCATTTCCACGATCGACGCGTTCTGTATGTCGCTGCTTCGCGAGTTCCCGCTCGAAGCGGATGTCGATCCCGCGTTCGAGCTGGCCGATCCCGCGGAGGTCTCGCGCCTGGTGTCCGAATCACTGGATCGGGCCTTGCGGATCTGCCGGACGCTCGCGCGAGACGACGAGGACGTCGCCCTCGTCTTCGCGCAGCTCGGCGAGCGCCGCCTGCGCGCGGGACTGGGCGCGCTGGTCGATCGCCGTCTCGTGGCGCCCCAGGTGCTCAGGCGGTGCCTGGCCGTCGGGCCTCGCGATCTCACGGCGGCGACAGCCTGCCGGCGGGCCGCCGACAAACTGGGCGACCTTTTCGGCGGCGTTCGTGGTGGCCCGCAGCGCTTTCTGGATGACGGTCCGCTCGGCCGCCCTCAGTTCGCGATGCTGGCGCGCGACCTGCGCGTCCTGCTCGAGGGGGGTGCCCGGGCCTCGGCGGACTCCGCCGCCGCCAGCGGCGAAGGATTCGAGACCCGCGAGCGGCAGGCGGCCCTGCGAGCGCTGCTGGAGCGGGTTCGCGCGTACTTCCTGACACAGGAGGGCCGCCCGCGCGGCGAGCGCTTTTCCGGAACCGGCTTTACCGCAGGCGACTGCCGTACCGCCGACGCCTGGAAGCGTCACCGCGTCCTGGCCGCAGAGCTTGCCCCCGGGGTGGCCGAGACCGTCCGTGCCTTTCGGCGGGATCTGAACGCGATCATGTCGCGCGGCGTCTGGCGCGTGTTCGCCGTCGCGGTTGGCGTCTACCAGCGCACACTCGATGCGCGATCACTGCTGGATTTTCCCGGCGTGCTCGAGCGGGCGGTCGACCTGCTGAAGAACATGGACGAGTTCGCCGAAAGCCGCTTCCGCCTCGAAGCCAGGTTTCGGCATGTACTGGTGGACGAATTCCAGGACACGAACCGCTCGCAGTGGGATCTAGTGTCGAGCCTGGTCCGGAACTGGGGCGAGGGGCTCGGTGCGTCGTCTGATGCGCTGCCTCCCTCCATTTTCATCGTTGGCGATCGGAAGCAGTCGATCTACGGCTTCCGGGACGCCGATGTGGCGCTGCTCGACGAGGCTGCCGCCTTCATCGCGGCGCTCGGCACCGACAAGCACGGGTCGTGCGCGATCTCGGTCAGCTTCCGGGCCACGGCCGGGATCCTGGCCTTCGTAAACGACCTGTTTCTCTCGATCGAGAAAACCCCGCGGCCCGACGGATTCCGCTATGAAGACAGCGACCGGTTTCCCGTCGACGAGGCGTCAGGGTCCGAGCAGGTGGGCCCGCCCGACCGGCCGCTGGCCATGATCGTGGGCCGGACCGTCACCGAGACGGCCGAGCGAGTGGCGGCCGAGATCGGGCGGCTGCTGCGGGACGCTTCGGTGCGCGAGCGCGCCACGGGCGCCGGGCGACCGGCACACGCCGGTGACATCGCAATCCTCTTCCGCGCGCGCGATACACACCGGGAGTTCGAGAAGGCGCTGGCTCGATCCGGCGTGCCGACCTACGTGTACAAGGGCCTCGGCTTCTTCGAGAGCGATGAGATCCAGGATGTGGTTGCGCTGCTTCGCTACCTGGCCGATCCCTGGTCGGACCTGCGCGCCGCAGCGCTGTTGCGATCACGGATCGTCCGGCTGTCCGACCCGGGCCTTGCCCGCCTTGCGCCGCACATTGCTCCAGCGCTTCTCGGGCGGGACGGGCAATCGGAGCGTGACGTCAGCCTTTCCGGCGAAGACCGTCGCGTGCTGTCGCTGCTCCGCCAGTCGATTCCGACGTGGCTCGCGCTGGCGGATCGGCTGACACCGACCGAGCTCCTGAACGCGATCCTGCAGCAAACCGCGTACGCTGCCGAGCTCGGCGGCCGACGCTACCTCCAGGCCCGTGAGAACCTGAAGAAGCTGCAATTGATGGTCCGTCGATTTCAGAACCGGGGATACGCCACGCTGGCGCGGCTCGCGGACCATCTCGACGAGCTGGCGCTTGGAGACGAATCGAGCGCCGTCCTCGATGCCCGAGAGGCCGTCAGTCTGATGACCGTGCACGCCGCGAAGGGCCTCGAGTTCCCGATCGTGTTCGTGGTGAACCTGGGGCGGGGAACCGGCACCGCTCGGGCGCCGATTCGTGTCTCGGCCACGCCGGCGCCATCGGTCGCCATCGCCGATTATCAGTCCGAGGCCGACGAGGAGCTGGCTGCCCGCGATCGCGAGGAGACCAAGAGGCTGCTCTACGTGGCCGTTACACGGGCCAGGGATCGGCTGTACTTGTCGGCCTCGGTGGATGCCGGCGTGTGTCGCACGACAAGGGGCAGCCTCGGCGAAGTGCTGCCGGCGTCCTTGAAGACCGCCCTCGTCGACGCGGCTCCGCCTCGCCACGAGTCCGTGATCTGGGTGGGCCCCGAAGGCCGCCGGCACCTGTTCTACGTGCCTGGATCCGCGTGAGCGCTCACTGCCCGGTCCGCCCACTGCCGCGCGCGGGCTTCGGCTTCCTCCTTCGCTGCCGCGATGAGCACCACCGACCGATGCGGCTTGAGGTCGCCGCTTTGACTGATCCAGGCAATCCAGTGGGACCCTCTGGCCTGGCTGTGAATCTGGTACGGGGCGTCGGCAGGGGTCATATCGGGCCAGAAGGTACCAGATTTCAGGCCGTTTTCGTGCAACTCGAAGATTTCCGGCCGGTTTTCGTTGCCTACCGGCCGTCCATTACATAGAATCGGCTCGTCGACGGTGTCCGGTTGAGGGGAAAGGGGGAGTCATTTCGTGACGCTGACTTGTCCACATTGCGGCAATGACCGGAATTTCCAGGTCAAGACGCTGCAGATGCACGTCGTCCATCTCGAGGATGGGCGCGTGGAGGTGTCGGAGGAGAGCCGCCCGGCCGTACTCGAGGTACTGTGCGACGAGTGCGAGTCGGCGCTCAAGTTCGAGGAATTCGAGGATGCCCTCCGCAAGGAAGTCCTGCTGACGATTGGCGCGCGCTGACGGCGCCATCCCCTGCGCGGTTTCTTCTCAGCCTGCATATCCGTCGAGCCTCAGCCGGCGCACGACGCTTTCGCGCGCGGCGCAGCACTTCATGGGTCTGCACCATCAGGGCGTGCCGGTCGCGAGGCGCGTGCCCCGCGTCTTGACAACGATCGACGCGGCTCCTATCGTTGATCCGCGCTGGCACCCGGTCGTTGCGGCAAGGCCGTGGCCGCCATTTCACGGAATCATGGTCGTCGGCACGGGCCCGTGGTCGTCGCACCCATCGGGAGCCAACAGGATCATCGGGGAGACGCGTTCGAGGTGATACGCGACCGCTTTCGGCGCCAGCCGCTGCTGCCCCTGTGTGACGCCGCACATGAGGCCGTCGCGCTGCACGGCTGTTTCGCGGACGAAATCGCGATCGATTTTCCGTCCGTTGGCCCTCTTGTCGAGCGCGTGAGGGACGCATTTCTCGGCGACCGCGAGGGCGTGCCGACGCTCACCACCGAGGTATCGTTGTCCACCCGCGAGGCGCACGGCGGGGCGATCGTGCCACTGGACATTCCTCTGCGCGCCACCTGCGGCTGCTGTGGCGGCCGGGGCGAGACATGGGCCGAACCGTGTGCCGCCTGCCGGGGGACGGGCGATGCACTCCTGCGCCAGGCCGTCAAGGTCTCCGTCCCGCCCGGCGTCTCCCATGGCGCCCGGTTCAGGTTCCGGGTGACAAATCCCCATGCCGCGCCGCTCAGTGTCGAGCTTCGCGTCGCCGTCAGATCCTCGGCGGCGTAGGCCCGCCACCCGATGACCGACCCGGCCGCGCTGGCGCGGTACTACGACTGGCTGTCTCGGTACCAGGGGCTCGTGGGCCGGATGCAACGGGACGTCCGGTGCGAGGCGTTCACCATCCATCGACTGCTCACTGGCACCAGCGGCCAGGACGGCGTGCATCAGCGTCTGCTGGCCGCCCTCGGATCGACGCCCGTGAGGCATGCGATCGACGCGGGGTGCGGCGTGGGCGGCACGATGTTCTTTCTGCAGGAGCGGCTCGGAGGGCGATACGAGGGACTGACCGTGAGCCGGGTCCAGCAGGCGCGTGCGGCTCGCGAGGCGCGGCGCCGCGGTGTCGCCAGCGTCTGCCGCTTTCATCTCCGCTCGTACGACGAAGATCTTCACGACCTGGCGCCCGAGGGCACCGATCTCGTCGTGGCGATCGAGTCGCTGGCGCACGCGCCCGATCCCGCACGGACCATCGGCAGGCTCGCACGGTTGCTTCGCCGCGGCGGGCGCCTGGCCGTTGTCGAGGACATCCCCGCCCAGTCCCTGGAGGACGACGATCCAGACTTTGCGCATTTCACCCGGGACTGGCGCTGTCCCTCCATCGCACGACACACCACGCTCGTTGCAGCCCTCGTCGCCTCCGGCCTGACACTCGTGAAGGACGAAGACCTCACGCCGCTCGTGGACCAGCGCGAGCCGGCCCGTCTCGAGCAACTCGTGCGGCTCAACCGCGCCTGCCGCCGCGTGCTGGCGCCGACGCCCGCGCGGGTCGTGCTCGATGGGCTGCACGGCGGCTTGATGCTCGAGCGGCTGTATCGGAGGGGGCTGATGGGCTATCGCCTGCTATTCGCCGAGCGCCACGGCCCATGACTGGCACACCTCCGCCGCCGGATCGGACCGCGGCCGATCGCCCTGGTCCCTCCCCTGGGTCGGCAGCGGCGCACGTCGACCTTGCCGGCGTGCTCTTCATCGCCTGGGGCATCCTGACCGTGTTGATCGGGACGTCGACGCTGGCACTGGGCGTCGCGGCGGCCGCCCTCAGTCGAGGCGCGAGCGAGCGTGGGGGAGGTCAGCTGGCCGCGGGTGTGACGGCGGCGGCGTTCACCACACTCGCCATCATCGCGATTCTGTGGGGCGTCGCCCACATAGCCGTCGGCATGCCGCTGCGCCGCCGCCACGCACGGGCCCGGCTCGCCGCCCTCGCGCTCGGATCGATCGATCTGGTGCTACTGCCCTACGGGACTGCTCTCGGCCTGTACGCAGTGTGGGTGCTGCTGCGCGAGGACGCCAGGCGGCTGTTTGAATCACGCTGAGAGCCACCGCCGAGTCCTCGGTCGGGCCCCCGACGCCGGGAGCCCGGCACTCCTTGGTATGCTGTGGACATGCCCCTGGCCCATCAATCGGTGCTCGACGCCCTGAAGGTCGTCCGCGACCCCGACCTCCACCGCGACATCGTCGCGCTCGGCTTCGTGAAAGACCTGGAGATCGACGGCGGACGCGTCGCGTTCACCATCGAGCTGACGACGCCGGCGTGCCCGGTGAAGGATCAGATGCGGGACCAGGCCCGCGCGGCCGTCATGCAGGTGCCGGGCGTCTCGAGCGTGGACGTCCGCATGAGCGCCCGTGTGCGCGAGGCGGTCACCCCCGATGGACCGCGGCAGCCGCTGCCGGGCGTGAAGAACATCATCGCGGTCGGCGCCGGCAAGGGCGGCGTCGGCAAGACGACCGTGGCGGTCAATCTGGCCATCGCCTTGGAGCGGTGCGGCAGCAGAGTCGGACTCATCGACGGGGACATCTACGGCCCGAACGTGCCCATCATGCTCGGGCTGAAGACGCAGTTGACGACTGACGGCCAGAAGATCGTGCCGGCTGAGAAGTACGGCCTCCAGGTCATCTCGATGGGGTTTCTGACCGGTGACGACGCGCCGATCATCTGGCGCGGCCCGATGCTGCACGGCGCGCTCCAGCAGTTCTTTCGCGAGGTTCGTTGGGCCGCACTCGACTATCTCGTGATCGACATGCCCCCCGGCACGGGAGACGTCGCGCTCAGTCTCAGCCAGACGGTGCCGGTCGCCGGCGCCATCGTCGTGACCACGCCGCAGCAGGTGTCACTGGCCGACAGCCGGCGTGCCGTCGGCATGTACAGGAAGCTGAACATCCCGCCGCTCGGCATCATCGAGAACATGAGCTACTTTGTCTGCCCCAACTGCCGGCACGAGGCCGACATCTTCGGCCGCGGCGGCGGCGAGCAGATGGCGTCGGATCTCAAGCTGGCGTTCCTGGGCCGCATTCCCATTTACCAGCCCATTCGCGAGGGCGGCGACGCGGGCGTTCCGCTCGTGGTCAGCGAGCCGGACTCGCCGGCGGCCAGGGCCTTCATGGCGGTCGCGGAACAGACAGCGGCGCAAATCTCCATCGCGAGCTATTCGAGACCGACCATTCCCTTGACCGTCGTGCGATGAACATCGCGTTCGCGAAGCACACGCTGGCCAACGGCCTGGACGTCCTGCTGCACGAAGACCACAGGTGCCCGATCGTGGCCGTCAACCTCTGGTATCACGTCGGATCCAAGAACGAGCAGCCGGGGCGGACGGGCTTCGCGCACCTGTTCGAGCATCTGATGTTCGAGGGCTCCGAGCACTACGACTCGGGGTACTTCGAACCACTGCAGCGTGCCGGCGCGGCGTTCAACGGGTCGACGAGCGCCGATCGGACCAACTACTGGGAAGTCGTGCCGGCCAATGCGCTCGAACTGGCCCTCTGGATGGAATCGGACCGCATGGGATTCCTGCTTCCCGCGCTGACCGAAGCGAAGTTCTCCAACCAGCGGGACGTGGTGCTCAACGAGCGCCGCCAGAACTACGAGAATCGTCCGTATGGCCTGGCGCCAATGGTCATGCTGGCCGCCCTGTTTCCCGAAACGCACGGGTATCACTGGGCCACCATCGGGGAGATCGCCGACCTGCACGCTGCGAGGCTCGAGGAGGTTCGAGAGTTCTTCCGCACGTACTATCACCCGGCCAACGCGTCGCTGGCCATCGCGGGCGACGTCGATCCGGCCAACGCGCTCGCGCTGGCGCGGGCGTATTTCGACGATCTGAGGGAGGGTCCACGCCTCGGTCCGATGTCCCTGCCGGCCCCGGCGCTCGCTCGTGAGCGACGCCTGGTGCTTCAGGATCGAGTGGAGCTGCCGCGCCTGCTCGTCGCGTGGCTCACGCCGCCCATGTTTGCGCCAGACGACGGCGAGCTGGACCTTGCCGCCGACATTCTCGCAAATGGCAAGAGCTCGCGGCTGTACAAACGGCTCGTGTACAAGGAACGCATCGCCACCGATGTGTCGGCCGCACAGAACTCGAGAGAGGCAGCCGGCTTCTTTCAGGTCGCGGTTACCGCCGCACCCGGCCACACCATCGCGCGACTGCAGGCGGAGGTCGCCGAGGAAGTTCGGGCGTTGGCCGAGGACGGTCCAACCGCCGACGAACTCGAGCGGGGCCGCATTCAGGCCGAATCGCAGTTTGTATACAGGCTCCAGACCGTCGGGGGGTTCGGTGGCAAGTCCGACCAGCTCAACGCCTACAACACGTTCGTCGGCGATCCCGGCTACTTCGACCGCGACCTCGAGCGGTACAGACAGGTGACGCCACGGTCGCTCCAGGAGGCGGTCCGCCGCCACCTGGCGCGAGACGAGCGAGTGACGCTCAGTGTCGTGCCCACCGGGCGGCTCGATCTCGCCCTGCCCGATTCGATGCCCGCCGAGGTCTCGTGAGCGCCCCAGCCACAAGGGTCGACAGGTCGAGGCTGCCGGACCAGGGCCCCCCTCGCCGCCTTGTGTTCCCGACGATCGACAAGTCCACTTCACCAGGGGGCCTGCGGATTTGGACCGTCCGGCACGACGCTATCCCCGTCGTGACGATGATGCTGCTCATCCGATGCGGCGCGGCCGACGACCCGCCCGGGAGGGACGGGCTTGCCGCGATCGCGGTCGACATGCTGGATGAGGGAACCGGGTCGATGTCGGCCATCGACTTCCACGACTCGATTGCCAGGCTTGGGGCACAACTCGATTCGGATATTGGCTGCGACGCCACCCTGATCAGCATGACGGCCATGAGCCGCTTCGCCGGACCCTGCCTCACCCTGCTGGCCGACATGGTGGTCAGACCATCGCTCCGTGAGGACGACTTCGCCCGTGTCCGCCAGCTTCGACTGCACCGCCTGCGGCAGCTGCGAGACCTGCCGCGGCTCGTTGCCGATCGCGCGTTCGCCCGGCTGCTGTACGGCGACCATCCGTACGGTCACATGCCGCTCGGCCACGAGGCCGCGCTCGCGGGTCTGACGGTTGACGATGTCCGAGATTTCCATCGTTCAGTTCTGCAGAGGTCGGACGCCACGCTCGTGGTGGTCGGCGACTGTGCGCACGACGTCATCGACGTGACGGCGACCGAGGCGTTTGCCGGCTGGAGCTGCGCGAACGGGGTCGATCGCGTTCTCGGCCCCGCGCCGCCGGAGCTGCCGCCCCGTCTCAGCATCGTTCCCCGTCCCGCGGCTCCACAGTCCGAGTTGCGGATTGGGCACGTGGCGGTCGCGAGGAGCACACTCGACTATCATGCCCTCGTCGCGGCGAACACGGTACTTGGCGGACAGTTCGTGAGCCGCATCAACTGGAACCTCCGCGAGCGAAAGGGATTCACCTACGGCGCGCAGACATCGTTCGACTTCCGCCGCCGGCCGGGTCCCTTTACGCTGCAGACGAGCGTGCACACGACGGCCACAGCGGCCGCCATCTCCGAGAGCATCGCGGAAATCGCCGGAATCACGGGTCCGCGGCCGGTGACCCCCGACGAGCTGGCGCTTGGCGTCGCTGCGCTGACCCGCGGCTACGCGCGGAACTTTGAGACGGCCGAGCAGGTGGCGC
>CAZCEL010000023.1:0-20951 GCA_964497175.1 uncultured Bifidobacteriaceae bacterium | reverse complement strand
GCCCGGCCGGCATGGGCTGGCCGGTTCCCTGCAGCACGACACCGGCGGGCACGCCGGCCGGGCGTATGAACTCGAACACGCCGCCCGCGATCTGGTAGACGATCTGCCCGAAGACGCCCCACGGCGGCAGCATGCCAGTGCTAAAGTCCCCATTGCCCAGCAGATTGGCGCTGTCCGGCCCACCGGGCGGGGCCGGCTTGGTCGGATCGACGCAGTAGGTGGCATTGTTCGGGTAGGCGGGCTGGTACGCCAGCGAGACGTTGTCGAGCTGATAGTAGCCGCCGTTGCTTCCAGCGGTGGCCGCGTAGAAGGAAATGGTGGCGTCGGCCCAGGCCTTCGTCGTGTGCGTCTGCATCCGGTAGCTGCGCATCGGCGCGTTGGGCGCGAGCCAGAACGTGCAGACGAACAAGTCGCTGAAGTTGCTGTCGTGGATCAACACGCTGATCCGCTTGCGGACGCTGCTCGAGTTGCCGATGTCGAAATCCGCGACGAGGCCGGTCTGGGCCGGCAGATACGCCGTGGTCTGCTGGAACACGACGGCCTGATTCGACGTTCCCGGTGGCGGCGGCACCCGGAAGTACTCGAAGACGCCGTTCACGATCTGCCACGTGATGTAGCTCATGTCCGGCGTGGCAAAGAGCAGCCAGTTCGCCGTCCCCGAGGTAAAGTCACCGTTGAGGAGGAGATTGGTGACCGGGACCGGGGGAACGAGCTGCCATTCGACTGAGAAGACGTCTACTAGGCCGTCGCCATCGCCGGGTGCGAGGTTGGCCGCTGTGTGGAATCCCACGAACTGACCGTTGTCGGAGATGTCTGGATTCGCCGAAGCCAAACCACTGAAACCACTCGGCACTCCCGTTTCGTAAGCCGAGGCCAGCCTGGTAAGCCCCGTCATTCGATCGTGGACGAAGATGTCAGTGACCTCGTCATCGCCCAGGACCAGATTGGAGGCGCTCGACGCGAAGGCCACGTAGCGGCCGTCGGCGCTGATCGACGAGGTCGCCGAGTGGTTGTTCGCTTCACCGCCGCGATTCACCAGCGAGACCCGCGTCGTCGTGCCGGCAACCATGTCGCGGACGAAGATGTCTTCGACGAGGTTCGTGTCGCCCGTGATGAGGTCGGTAGCGTTCGAGGTGAAGGAGATGTAGCGACCGTCGCCCGACATCGAGGGCGTCAGCGACCTGAGGTTGCCGACCGCGCCGCCCGTCGAGACCGACACGAGCGTGGTCGTCCCCGACTGTCGGTCGCGGAGAAACACGTCGAGCGCCGCATTGGTGTCGGAGGCGACGAGGTTGTTCATCTCGGTCGCGAACGCAATGTAGCGGCCGTCGCTGGAGATGGCCGGCCAGTAGTTCTCGACGCCCGCATCGGCCGGGCTCTCGCCCTGGACCCCGCCGGTTCCGACCGACACACGCTCGGTCGTGCCGGCGACGACGTCGCGGACGAAGACGTCGTCCTCGTTGTTGGTGTCCCCGGCGACGAGGCCCGAGGCCAACGACACGAACGCCACGAAGTGGCCGTCGCCGGAGAGGATGGCAGCAAAGCTTACGCCGGCCACCTCGGCCTCGGCCGACGTCACCGACACGCGCTCGGTGGTACCGAGCGTCCGGTCACGCAGGAAGATGTCGCGGAAGCCGTTGGTGTCGCCGGCCACGAGATTCGTCGCGTCGGACGCAAACGACACGTAGCGGCCATCGCTGCTCACTGCGGGGCCGAACGAGCCCAGGTTTCCCTGCGTCTCGCTGGAATCGACTGAGATCCGCTCCGAGGTGCACGTCTGCCGGTCGTAGACGAAGACGTCGGTAACGCCGTTGGTGTCGCCGGCGACCAGATCGGTCGAGGTCGAGGAGAAGGCCAGATACCGGCCGTCGGCCGACAGCGCGATGTCGGCCGAGGCAGCGTTGCCCAGGGGCGAGGTGATCGTGGACGGTGTGCAGAGGCCGGAGACCCTCGTGGTGTGAGTCAGGACGAGGCAGGCCACCGCGCCGGAGGCGGCGAGCAGGTGGACGAGGCGAGGCGACATTTCCGCCCTCCTTCAGAGCTCCAGTCACTCGCGCCAGACGGCTCCACGCGGCCCGAACTGAAGCAGCCTCGCGCCCGGATGTCAGGCCTGCGGCCGCAGCCGCCCGCCAGCCTCATCGGCCAGGGAGGCCGGTATTAGACGCCTGCGGCGCGTTGCCGTCAAGCGAGACGCGTCGGTTGAGCATTGGCTCTATCGCCCCCGCTCTGTTGTGGTAGAGGCCTGCGCTGTCGGCCGTTGCCGCGTAGGGAGATGGTCGCGTGCCCCAATACGCGGTCGTGTGAGCGCGCACGACATAGGTGCGAAGCCTGGGCGACGAGCGGTGTCCGCGCGAGAAACGACCGGCCGGTGCTCTGCCACGAGGTTGGTCGCGTCGGACACGAACGTCACGACCTGGCCGTTGCCGGAGATCGCGATCGGCTCGCCGCAGGCGGTGGGCCGCCCGCCGGAGCGTGGGCGGGGGCGAGGCCGAGACGACACTGCGTTTGCCGTCTGTCCCTACGCGTACCGGCGCAGGTGGGCCCGCAGAAACGATCCGGTGTGCGAGCCGCGGCAGGCGGCGATCTGCTCGGGCGTGCCGGCGCCCACGACGCGCCCGCCCGCATGCCCGCCCTCGGGGCCCAGATCGATGACATGATCGGCCGTCTTGATGACGTCGAGGTGATGCTCGATGAGGACGACGGTGTGACCCGCATCGACGAGTTTGTCGAGCGCCGCCAGCAGCCGCTCCACGTCGGCGAGGTGGAGCCCGGTGGTCGGCTCGTCCAGGATGTAGAGGGTGTGCTTCGACCGCTGGAGCACGCTGAGCTCGCTCGCAATCTTGATCCGCTGCGCCTCGCCGCCCGAGAGCGTCGTTGCGGACTGCCCGAGTGTCAGATAGCCGAGGCCGAGATCGTCGAGGATCTCGATCTTCTTCCGGATTGCTGCGTCGGCGGCGAAGAACGCCACGCTCTCCTCCACTGACATCTTCAGCACGTCGTCGATCGTCTTGCCGCGCAGCGTGACCTCGAGCGTGTCGGCGTTGAACCGCGCACCCTTGCAGGCGCCGCAGGTCACCTCGACATCGGGCATGAAGTACAGCTGCGTCGTGATCGATCCTTCGCCCTGGCATTCCTCGCACCGGCCCCCTTTGACGTTGAAGCTGAAACGCCCGGCCTTGTATCCGCGCTCGACAGCCAAGGGAGCCGTCGTGAACAGATCGCGGATCGTGTCGTAGAAGCCGATGTAGGTGGCTGGGTTCGAGCGGCTGTTGCGGCCGATCGGCGACTGATCGATGTTCACCACCTTGCGCACGTGCTCGATGCCCTCGACCCTGTCGTGGTCGCCGGGCAGCGTCCGCGTGTCGACGAGCCGCTTCCACAGCGCCTTGTAGAGGATCTCGCCCACCAGCGTGCTCTTGCCCGACCCCGACGCTCCCGTGACGGCGATGAGCGTGCCCAGCGGAAAGGTCACATCCACCGACTTGAGGTTGTTCTCCCTTGCCCCACGAACGACCAGCACGCTGCCGTTGCCCGTCCGGCGGCGCTTGGGCATGCCGATGGATCGCCGACCCGAGAGGAACTGGCCCGTCGGTGAGGCTTTGCACGCCAGAACGGCCCCGATAGCGCCCTGCACGACGACCGTGCCGCCATGGACGCCGGGCCCCGGCCCCATTTCCACCAGGTGATCGGCCGCGCGAATCGTGCCCTCGTCGTGCTCGACGACGATGACAGTGTTGCCGATGTCGCGCAGACGCTCGAGCGTCGCGATCATCTTCACGTTGTCCTTCGGGTGCAGCCCGATGCTCGGCTCGTCCAGGACGTAGAGCATGCCCATGAGCCCCGACCCGATCTGCGTCGACAGCCGGATGCGCTGCGACTCACCGCCCGACAGCGTGCCGGAGCGGCGGTTCAAGCTCAAATAGTCGAGCCCGATGCCGAGGAGCAGATCCAGGCGTCCCCGGATCTCCTTCAGCACCTGCCGCCCCGCGTCGGCGCCGCGGCCGGTCGGCTTGATCGTGGCGAGGAAGGCCTGCAGCTCGTCGAAGTTGAGCCGTCCGATGTCGTGAATCGTCTTTCCGCCGATGGTGAAGAGGAGTCGCGACGCCCGGACGCGGGCGCCCTGACAGTCGGGACAGGTGTGCTCGACCATCACCTTGTCGAGCCACGCCTCCATCCTCGAGTTCGCCTCGCCCCGCTGCCGATACCGGCGGTAATAGCGCTCGATGCGCCGCGCGATGCCCCCGAAGCCGACTTCCTTGCCCTCCCGATCGTCGCGCCTGACCTTCGCCTCGGGCGGCGACGTCAGCAGCACCTTGCGCGGCTCGATGCCGTACAGGATGCTGCGACGGACCGGATCCGGCAGGTCGTTCCACGCCACGTCGAGCGAGAAGCCCAACGTCTGCGCCAGGCTGAACATCAGCCGACCGTCCCATGTGTCGGGGTCGTACTTGAACGCTTCACGGACGAAGCATCCCCCCCGGATGCTTCGCCGTGGATCGGGCACGAGCAGTTCGGGGTGCGTGAGCTTGTCCACGCCGAGCCCGCCGCAGGTCCGGCAGGCGCCTTCCGGCTTGTTGAACACGAAGCATTCGGGCCCGATGTCGCCATAGACGAAATGATGCGTAGGGCTGCAGAGCCCGCCGTAGAACCGCTCGGCTTCCACCTTCGTCACGGCGCCTCGGAGCTGGACCTGCAGCAGGCCATCACCGACCAGCAGCGCGCTCGCGATCCCGGCCTTGATCGCCTTCTCGTGCTTGCGCGCGACGAGGAAGCGATCGACCACGGCGTCCATGTCGCGGATCGCGGACTCGTCGAGCTCGACTGTTGCCGCCGTGTCGACAGGGTTGCCATCGACGATGAGGCGCCTGCACCCCTTCTTGCGCAGGTCGGTGAAGACGAACGCCAGGTCCTCGCCGTAGATCCTGAACACCGGCGCCCGCAGCTCGACCTCGGCCTTCTCGGGCAGCGCCAGGATCGCCTCGAGGATCTGGCTCGCCGTGCGGCTGGGGGTCGGCTCGCCGGTCCGCGGACAACGTCCCTCGCCAATCGTGGCGAACAGCAGATTGAGGTAGCTGGCGAGGTCGGTCATCGTGCCAACCGTCGATCGCGGGTTGCTGGTCAGCGTCTTCTGCTCGATCGAGATCACGGGCGAGAGGCCGAAGATGAAATCGACGTCCGGCTTCGATGCCTGGGCGATGAACCGCTTGGCGAAGCTCGACAGCGACTCCATGTACCGGCGCTGGCCCTCCGCGTAGATCGTGTCGAACGCCAGGCTCGATTTGCCGGAGCCCGACAAGCCCGTGACGACGATGAGCCGGTCCCGAGGGATCTCGAGCGAGATGTTCTTGAGGTTGTGCACGCGCGCGCCCTGCACCGCGATCGTGGTGCGGGCGCCGCCCTCCGGCTGTCTGCCCTGCCGTTTCATGCCCCGAGGTGGAAGAACGCCAGCTCCTGCACCTGGACGTTGCTCTTCTTGGTGAGGCGTACGGGCAGCGACGCCTTGCCGATCAGCCCGCGGTCGGCGAGGTACTCGCAGGCGATGGTGACGCCGCTGACATCGAAGTTGCGGGTGAAGTAGGTCTCGATCTCGCTGCAGGCGCGCGCCTCGCCGACCTCGCGCAGATGGTCGAGGATGGGGCCGAAGACCGTGAGCGCCCGTTCGCCGATGTACTGGTCCGCCGCGTCGAGCGCGTGCTCCACGCGCTCGCGCGTCTTTTCCGTGTTGAGCAGATCCGCGTAGATGACGCTGAAGAAGGCATGGTTCAGCAGCATCGCCTGCGGGATGACCTCGCGGCCAGCGAGCAGGCCGCGTCCGATCACCTCGAGCTTGGCGAGCGAGGGCGCGGCGATGAGCAGCCAGAGCGTCGCGTACTCCAGGTCCCCTCTGGTGACCAGCCACTTGCGAGCCTTGTCCATCGCCGGCAGCGCGCTGGTCGCCGCGCGAAGAAGCTGCAGCTGCCGATCGCGATCGCCCATCTGGTGGAGCCGCGCGCACAACTCGGCGATCGTCGGCTCATGAGTGTAGAGAAGGCGGCCCTGGGCCAGGAACGAGTGCACGAAGGAGTTGCCCACCGAGCCTTCGGTGGTCTTGCGGAACTCGGTGCGCGGCATCAGCAGGGCGTGCACGTTCACGCCGTCCGCGTACAGCGCCACATCGCGCGGCTCGACCTTCTGGTCGTCTATCGTCACCAGCACGAGGTCGATGTCCGATTTCGCCCATACGCGGTCGTGTGACAGGCTGCCGCAGAGCACGGCGGCGAGAATCGAGCGGTCGTGGCGGATCTGTTCGATCAGCGTCTCGAGCGCCGCCTCGAACGTCCGTTGAACGGTGGGCTGGTCCATGGTCCCGGACCGGTCATCTTACTCCCCGCGCGCTCGACAGGGTGATGGGACCCGCCACGGGCATGTCGGCCACGCGATGCGTCATGCGGGGTCGCGGATCGAGCCGGCCGAACTCCTGGGCGCCGTGTCAAAATGCACATGTGGACCTTGCGGGCGAGTTCGAGATGGTCCGGTCGTTTCTGATCGAACGCGGTTATCGTGTGGCGGTCATTGGCGGCGTCGCCCTCGCCGCCTATGGATACCCGCGTCTGACGCTCGACCTCGATGTCGTCACTGATGCGGCGGCACAAGGGGACCTCATCGCCATGATGGAAGCGAGGGGCTTTTCCACGCTCCATCGGTCGCCAGGATACTCCAATCATCGGCACCAGGAGCGCACGCACGGTCGAGTGGACTTCATGTACGTTCGGGACACAACCGCCAATCGCGTGTTCGCCTCCGTCAGGCACCTGCCAGGGCCGGGCGGCAGCCCGATTCCCGTCCCCCGGCCGGAGTATCTGATTGCCATGAAGGTGAGGGCCATCGTTGACGCGCCGGAGCGTGTGTGGCAGGACCTCGCGGATATCAGCTTCCTTCTGCGCCTCGATGACGTCGATCGAGACGAGGCGCGCGGCTATTTCGTCCGTGCCGGACTCGAGGAGAAATGGTGTGAGCTCGAACGAGCCCTCTGACCGCGCAGCGCTGGAGCTCGACACGCATGTGCCGACAACGCGCACTGATGTTGACGTCCTTCGCCGGCTCAGGCGCGAGACGCCGTCATGGCTGTCGCTGTCGGCAGCCGAAGTAGAGGCGCTGCTGCGCGACGGTGCGCTCGACGGCCGACCCCCGACCTCGCCGCAGGCACGGCCATTCGTCCTGCCTGACGCTGCTGACGGGGCCGGGAACGGCGTGACACCAGATTCAGCGCGCGAGGCGGCGATTGCCAGGCTGCTGGCTGTCGTGCCGGATGAGCCAGAGTGGGTCGACGTCCGCGGCATGCTCTTGACCGGGCGCGCGCAAGTAACAGGAGAACGTGACCGGTCGCCGAGCGCATCCGGCCACCCGCAAGGGATTGACGAGGTCGCGTGCGTCGTCAAGGTGCTCCATGGAGCCGTGTCGATCGTGGCGACCATCGGCCGGCCGGGCTGTGATGCGCTTCTTGGTGCTGTCGAGGGTGCGACCGACATGACGCCAGTCGTCGTCAGAACCGCCGACGCGGGCTGGGCCGAACAGTGTCTCAACGCCCGGCTCACTGCCGAGTCCAAGCGGTGGGTAGGTGAGCCGATGATCGCTCATTGTTTGCGGCACGGCGCTCCAGGCGCTCCGAGCGCTGGCGCAGAGGCTGACGTGCGTCTGCTGGCTCCAGGTGATTCGCTCGCCCATCTGCCGCCCGGCTTGCGTCACGAGATCACCCACGCGCGCACCTTCGCGCCCGTCGCGGCCGTGTTCGTGGACGATCGCCCCGTGTCGTTCTGCTATCCCGTCTGGAGGACCGAGACACTGTGGGACGTCTCGATCGACACGCTCGAGGCGTACCGCGGCCGTGGATTGGCGGCGGCTGCCGTCCGGTTCATGATCGACCATCTGCGCCGCGATCGGCTGGAGCCGGTGTGGTGCGCGCTCGAATCGAACAGCTCGTCGCTCAAGCTGGCCGCGAAGCTCGGCTTCGAGCCCGTCGGTTCCTTCGTCGTCTTTTCCCGTGGATCGTGGGCGATCCTGACGGCCGGCTTCGCCGGCTGACGCCCGGGTTCCATGAGCGACACGGCTCGCCCGCGTGTGGTCGTGCATACTGATGGCGCCTGTTCCGGGAATCCTGGGCCTGGTGGGTGGGGCGTGATCCTGGACTATAACGGGGTTCGCAAGGAGCTCTCGGGTGGCGAGGCTCGGACCACGAACAATCGCATGGAGCTCAAGGCGGCGATCGTGGCCCTCGAATCGTTGAAGCGCCCCTGCACCGTCGAGATGTACGTCGATTCGAGCTACGTGAAGGACGGCATCAGCAAGTGGATCCACGGGTGGAAGCGCAACGGCTGGCGGACCGCCGGCAAGAACCCGGTCAAGAACATCGAGCTCTGGCAGCGTCTCGAGGCCGCGCGTCGCGAGCACCAGGTCCACTGGCATTGGGTTCAGGGGCACGCGGGGCACGACGGCAACGAGCGGGCAGACGAGCTGGCGCGACAGGGGATGGCACCGTACCTGAGGACGTGAGCGGTGAGCCACGAGAACGACGATGATCGCCGGGGGTTGGGAGGCCGCGCAGCGAATCGGCCCGATTCAGATCGAAGCTGAGGTACCGGCGCGAAAGGAGGAGCAGGCCATGGCAATGACGTATGCGTTGGGTGTTGCGGTGCTCGCCGTCTGTGTCGCGGGCTGCAGCACCGGGGCCCAGGTTGGCGGCGGCCGCCCGGAAGCCGGCGGAAGGGGACTCTCCCGCGTCACCCATCTCGATATCGCCAGCCGGCGGCCCGCGTTCGGCGGTCAGTCCTTCGGCGCCGTGGGTGTGTACGAGATCCTGATCGGCCGCGCCCGCGCGGTGATCGATCCGGCAAGCCCGCTGAACGCCGGCATCGTCGATCTCGACAAGGCGCCGCGGACTGGGGCTGGCCTCGTCGAGTACAGCTTCGACGTACATATCCTCAAGCCGGTCGACGTCACCAAGGGGAATCGCGTGCTGTCCTACGAGTTCAACAACCGGGGAAATCGGATCGTGTACGGGTACTTCAACGAGGGTGGCGCCGGCTACGAGGCCGCCAACGTGGGCAACGCCTTTCTCATGAACAACGGCTACACCGTCGTGTCGAGCGGCTGGCAGGGCGGCGGCGCGTCAGGGACGACTCCGCCGCCGCTGTTCGCCGAGCTCCCCATCGCCTCGGACGGCGGCCGGCCCATCATTGGAACGGCGCGGGAGGAGTGGATTCGCGATACCGCTCGGGCTCCGGTGCGGCGGCTGTCCTATCCGGCGGCGACCTTGGATCAGAGCCAGGCGACGCTGACGGTTCGCGTCCACGAGGGTGATGTCCGCCGCGTGGTCCCCGCGTCGCAGTGGTCGTACGCCGACGAGACGACGATCAACATTGACGAACCGCCGGGAACCGACGCGGGATCCATCTACGAGCTCATCTACCGGTCGAAGAACCCGATCGTGATGGGCATCGGGTTCGCGGCGATGCGCGACCTCGTTACATTTCTCCGATACAGCGCCGCCGATGACGCCGGCGTCGCGAACCCGTTGTTCGTGAACGGCCGGCCGGCGATCAGCGTCGCCGTGTCCACGGGTGCGTCCCAGAGCGGGCGGCTGCAGCGCGATTTCATCTACCTGGGGTTCAACGAGGACCACGGGGGGCGCCGCGTCTTCGAGGGCATGAACCCCATCGTGGGCGGAGGACGCAAGACGTTCGTGAACTATCGGTTCGCCCAGCCGGGCCGGTTCACGCGGCAGCACGAAGACCACATGTTTCCGATGGACGAGTTTCCGTTCACCTACGGGACGACGAGGGACGCGCTGACGGGGAAGACCGACGGCCTGTTCCGGCGATGCGCCGCGTCGAAGACGTGCCCGAAGGTGATCCAGCTCGATGCGGATTCCGAGTCGTACCAGGGACACGGGTCGCTCGTGCTGACCGACACGACGGGCCGCGACCTGCAACTGCCGCCAGAGGTCCGGTACTACTACTTGACGACGGCACACAACCAGGGGGATGCCGGGTGCCGCGACGCGGCCAACGCGGTCTCGCCGTGGCCGTACTACCGCGCTGCCTACGACGCGCTCGTGCGGTGGGTGCGGGACGGCGTGGAGCCGCCGCCCACGACCGCGCCGTCGGTGGCTGCGGGCACGTTCGTCACGGTCGCCGAGCAGAGCCGGCAGTACCCGACCATTCCGGGCAAGCCCTACAATGCCAGGATCAACGAACTCGGGCCGCGCGACTTCAGCGTGTTCCCGCCGGCCGAGAGCGCCGTCAAGTACCCGCACTTCGTGCCGCGGCTCGACCGGGACGGCAACCCCGTCGCCGGCATCATCGTGCCCGAGATCGCGGCGCCCCTCGCCACGCTGTCCGGCAAGGCCGTCCGCGGCAAGGGCTTCGCCGAGGGCGACTTATGCGGGACTAACGGCTCGACGCTGCCGTTCGCGAAGACCAAGGCCGAGCGGATCGCCGGCGGCGATTCCCGCCTCTCGCTGGAGGAACGCTACCCCGGTGGGCACCGCGACTATGTCGACGCGTATAGGCGCGCGGTCGAGAAGCTCGTCGCCGACCGGTTCCTGCTCGCCGAGGACGGCGCGAAGCTGACGAAGGAGGCGTCGCGGCCGAAGAGCGATTAGCGCGTTCCCCCCCATCCTTCGGATATTCAACGAGGCCAGGGCGGGGAAGTTCTACACTACGTCGCGTGCAGCGGTAACACCTGCGCCGCGCGAACGAAACTCTCGGGTCGATGGTCACAACCAGTGCAAAGCAGCAGGCCCTCCACACGTCAGCTCGCGACGATGGCTCTGGTGCGGCTGGTGGCGGGCTTCGTCCTCGTGTTAGCGACGCTCCTTCTGCCGGCTGGGACGATCGCCTACTGGCAGGCCTGGATGTACACGGGTGTCCTGTTCGTGCCCGTCACGCTCGTCTTCGGCTACCTGCTGGCGAAGGACCCGGCACTACTGGAACGCAGGATGAGGACGACCGAGCGGAGCGCCGAGCGGCGCCGCCTGCTGACGCTGGCGCCGGTCTGGTTCCTCCTCGCCTTTGTGCTGCCAGGCCTGGATCGCCGATTCGGCTGGTCCCACGTGCCGGTCCCGGTCGTGATCGCGGCCGATGTTCTCGTGCTGCTGGGCTACGGGCTGTTCGTCCTGGTGCTGAGGGAGAACAGCTATGCGTCCCGCGTCGTGGAAGTGGAGGAGGGACAGCCTGTCATCACGACCGGTCCGTATGCGATCGTCCGGCACCCGATGTACCTCGCGGTGCTAGTGATGTTCCTCGCCTCGCCATTGGCGCTGGGCTCTTGGTGGGCGGTCATCTCCACCCTGCCGATCGTCGCGCTGTTCGTCGGCCGGATCGAGAACGAAGAGCGGCTCCTCGCGCGTGAGCTCGGCGGCTACCGGGCGTACGCGGAGACCACCAGGTATCGTCTCGTCCCCGGTGTGTGGTGAGTGGCGATAAGACAAGGCTTGACAAGGGGTGCGATGCGGATGGCGCTGATGTGAACGGGCTTCGGCAATGAGGAGGTGCTTGTCATGACCAGAATCAACATGGGCCGCGTAATCCTGGGAGGCCTGGTGGCGGGCCTCGTCGTGAACATCGGGGAATCAATCCTCAACCTGTTTGTCATCGGGGCCCAGATGGAGGCCGTCCTGAAGGCCCACGGCCTGCCTCCGGTCGAGGGGCAAGCCATCGCCGGCTTTGTCGTGCTGTGTTTCCTTCTGGGCATCCTGATGGTGTGGGTGTACGCGGCGAGCCGGACGCGATTGGGACCCGGCGTCGGAACCGCAGTCAAGATCGCGCTGGCGGTGTTCTACTTCGCGTTCGTCTTTCCCCAGGCCGGCAACGTCCTGCTGGGGTTCTTTCCGCCGGGGTTGACGATGGTGGCGCTGGCGTGGGGGCTGGTGGAGCTGGTGCTCGGATCGATTGCCGGGGCGTGGGTGTACAGCGAATAGCGCTGGCTATTCGTCTTCCCAGAGCAACGACAGGTCGAGTTCAATGGCGTCGAATGGTCGCGCGCGGACGGTCACGATTCCCCGAGCAGGTATCGAGGATGGTCCAGCGCCCGCTGTCGAGCTGCAGGATCTCGAGTGTCTGCGCGAGGGGGTCGAGGATCCAGGCATGGGTCACTCGCTCGCGGGCATAGATCGACAGCTTCTTGACGCGGTCGATCGCCGCTGTGGACGGAGAGATCACCTCGCATATCCAGTCGGGCGCCACACTGAAATCGGCCTCCTCGGGAAGGCGTGGGAGCCGCTCGCGCCGCCAGCCCGCCAGATCCGGCACCAGAACGTCACTTGCCAGGTGCAGCCCGGGCTCGTCGAGGATGCGCCACCCACCCGGCCCGCCCCGACCTCGATCGAACGGGCCATGGAGCGCGCCGCCAAGCCCGGAGCTGGCGGCCGCATGGCGCGGGGCCGGACGAGGCGACACGTGCAGGTCGCCGTCGAGAATCTCGGCCACCAGGTGGTCCGGTACTTCGAGCAGATCCTCATAGGTGGCCGGCCGCCGTGCGCGTTCGGGGTGTGCCACGCGGCGAGGATAGCACAGCGGTGCAGGCGCTCCGTATCGCTGGAGGCGTGCGTGGCCCCCTGATCCCGGCTATCGTCTGTTGGTATTCGAAGGACAAGAGAGCAAGGGATGACGACGCCGATGAGTCCAGTCGCCAACGGTCCTCGCCTGGAAACCCCTCGCGTCCGCCGCTCGCGCGGCGCCGCCGCGGTGGTGTGGGTGTTCCAGATCGTCCTCGCGCTGGTGTTCCTGGCGCACGGAATGCTTCTGCTTATGCCAGCACCGGATATCGCCGCGCAGATGAACGCTTCGCTCCCGCGCGGGTTCTGGATCTTCCTCGGAATTGCCGAGGTCCTGGCCTTCGCGGGCCTGACGCTGCCGGCCGTCACCCGAGTCCATCGGTGGCTCATGGCGTGGGCCGCAGACGGCATCATGATCGTGATGGTGTCCGCCACGATCTGGCACGTGGTTCGGCGCGAGGGCAGCTCGGCCGCCATCACCATGCTGCTGCTCGGCATGGCGGCTGTGGTGGCGCGAGCACGTCACCGCGACTCCGCGCGAAGTGCTGGATGACGAAGATCTTTCGGATTGGCCTGAGTGAAGACGGTGGTTGCTGAATCCATCGTCGGTCTGAGGTCGTCGAACCTGTGAGACGCTGCTAATGGCCATGAACGCGACAGAGCAGCAGATGAGCTGTATGGAAGTGTGGGGCGGAAGCCAGCTCGTCGACCGGGCGACGGAGTTCAGCGGGCTGGAGGCCTGGGTTTACAGCAAGCCCTACGGCCGGTCGCCCCGGGGCGGTGACGTGGTGTACGCGTCGAGCTGCGCCACCGGCCGCATCACTCGGCTGATGCTGGCTGACGTGGCTGGCCATGGCCAGGCCGTCGCGGCGACGGCCGCCGACTTGCGGCTGCTGATGCGCCGGTTCGTGAATCGCCTGGATCAGACCGAGCTCGTGCGCCTGCTCAATCGACAGTTCGTCGAGCTCTCGGGGCAGGCGGCCTACGCCACGGCTGTCGTCGCCACCTTTTTTGCGCCCACGCAGCGGTTGACGCTGTGCAACGCCGGCCACCCTCGTCCCTTCATCTATCGTGCGGCCCAGGGCGAGTGGACACCCCTGAGCGGGGGCGATGCGCCTCAACGGCCATCGGGTCCTCGCAACCTGCCGCTCGGCATCCTGGACATCGCCGATTACGACCAGTTGGACATCGAGCTCCGCGAGGGCGACTGTGTCGTCGCGTACACCGATGCGTTGATCGAATCGCAGGACGCCGACGGTGAGATGCTCGGCGAGACGGGCTTGCTGCGCATCGTACGGCTCCTGGGCGACGTCGAGCCGGCGCGGCTCATCCCGACGCTGCTCGCCGAGATTGCGGACCGGTACTCGGAGAACCTGTCGACTGATGACCTTACAGTGCTCGTCGTCCGGGCATCGGCGCGCGAGCGCCGGTACACGCTCGGGCAGAAGGCTCGCGCATTCGCCCGTCTGGTGGGTCTGACGGTGGGAGCCCTTCTTCCTGGTGCCGAGCGGCCGCCGCTCCCCGATCTGCAAATCGCCAACATCGGTGGGGCTGTCGTTCCGGCTCTCGGGCGACGGTGGCGGAAGCGGAGCTGACGCGGCGGACGCCGTCAGCCGTCAGCTCGGACGCTTCGATCGCGGCGACGTCCAGTTCGTACCCCCCTCTTCGCCTTCAGGCGCTCGACGACTTCGGTGGCGCGGAACCTGGCAATGCGGCCGATCAGCCGCACGGGAACGGGACGACCAAGTGGGAAGCGGATGGTACCCTTGCTGACCTCGTACCCTGCCAGGTCAGCCTTGAAGACCGCCACGAGCGGACTGGTGGTGGGGTACAGCGAGTAGTGGTGTCTCCACCCAGCGAAATAGAGCGCGATTCGACCATGGACCCTGTACGCCGGCATCTGGTACGAAATGACCTCCTCGGCCGCTGGTAGGGCTTTGCGGATCGTGGCTCGCACCCGCTCGAGGACACTTCGCACGGCCTCGGGTTGTGCGGCCAGGTACTCGTTCACCGACGTGAAATTGGTCCTGGCCATGCGGACTCCCGTCTGCGGAACATTCGGAGGGAGGTTTGCAGGAAGAGGCGAGTCGCCGCGAAGCCTCGCGACCTACTTTCGTGAGAACCCGACGCGGGGACGGCCATTGCCCCATTCGATGCCCGCAATAGCGTCCGCCACTGCCTCGCGGACCACTCGTGCGAGCTCGTCGCGCAAGGGGGCTTCGGAAAAGGCACGCGTCAGCGCCGCGGCGAGTTGAGCGGTCATCGCCTCGCGCAGTGAGATCGCCAACGCCTCCTGCGCCGCCTCTCGGGCGATCGTCTTCACCTTGACCGGCATGCCCCTATTGTCCCATCGTCGAGGCGAGCGGGCAACGCGCTAACAGCACCATGGTGACGGCTTCGGTCCTGGCGACCAGCTCGGGGCCCGGAGGCCACACCGAAGCGCGAGAGGCTGTCTGCCTGGGCCCCAAGACCATTCGGACATCTGTGCTCGCTCTTGAATCGAACGACGTTCAGTTGTCGAATGCGATCAATCTTGAAGGCAGACGCCGTGCGAGCCGCCAGTAGGGGCGTCCTGGACTACTCGCTCGCGGCGGTCTCACTGAGATCGATCAGGACGATGTCGGAGTTCTCGCGAAGGCGGTCGAACACGATGCGGGAGCCATCCGGAGTGATGTCGAACGTGCGCGTCCCCGGTATGTCGAAGTCAGAGAGCTGGCGCGAGGTCTTCGCCATCAAGTCGTAGATCCAGAAACTCTGCCTCGTGGAGTCGGTGTCCAGCATGTACACCAACTGAGGCCGCCCCGGCACGAACCGATACCTCTCGCCTCCGACGCGCACCTGAAGAGAGGGCGCCTCCACAACCTCGCCATCGGGACGGACGAATCGGACGCGACCCATGCGCGCGGCGATCGGATCCGTGTAGGCAATGACCGAGCCATCCGACGACCACACCGGATTCGATGTCTGCCCGTCCTTCAAGCGAACGGGCGTGCCGCCGTCGGCCGGGACCTTGAACAGCCCTGGCCCCTTGGCGTCAGCGCCGCTGGCGGCAATCCACTTTCCGTCGGGCGACCACGACGCGGCGCTCGTCACATCGAGCGCGTCGCTGACCTGGCGGATGTCTCCGCCTTCGCTCGACAGCGTCGTGAGCTTGCGCCGGCCCTGCTTGCGCAGAATCACGGCGACGCGGCGGCCATCGGGGGAGATGGCGGGGGGCTCCTGCAGCGCGCCGTCTACGCCGCGCCAGACTTCCATCACCTCTCCATCCTCGAAGCGCCAGAGGCCATCGCCCGCTCCGCGTGACGACAGGTAGAACAGCGCGGTACCCGCGTACCGCGGAGCAAGGGCGCGGCCGGTCGGCAGGCTGAGCGGCTTGACATCGGCGTCGTGAACGAGGCGATCGACGAGGGGAATCGTCCACAGATTCGCCGACGGATTGGAGAGCGTGGCCACGAGACGTCGGCCGTTGCCGCTGGCCTCCACCGACGTGTAGCGCTCCAGGCCGGGGCTGATCCTGCCAACGGCCCGGGTCTCCGTATCGAGCGCCCACAGCCATGGGCCCGAGCCGTCCACGTCCGGCGCGGTGTACACGATGGTGCGCGCGTCGATTGGCGCGAGGTACTTCACGTCGGTGTTGGTCTGGGTCAAGCGCTCCGGCGTACCGCCGGACGGAGGCATCCGCCACACGTCCATCTCGCGCGTGTCCCACATGCCGCTGACGAAATAGATCCACCGTCCGTCCACGGACCAGACTGGAAAGTGGTTGTGCGCGCCGGCGCCCGCCACGTAGATCTGGGTCGCGTTGGCGCCGGTCGGCTCCGACACGAAGATTGGATCGCCGGCGTCGTAGGCCTGGAAGACGATCCGTGAGCCATCGGGCGACCACGCCACGTTCATCGCATGCTCGGTGAGAAACGCACGCGCGCCGCCGCCAGAGAGCGGCACCAGGCGAAGGCGCGCGCCGCCGATGATCCCCGAGAGCCAGACTTCCGATCCGTCCGGCGTAAACCCGACGTTGTCCACGAGCACGGGTGTCTGCGTTCCGTTCGTGAGGTTGACGAATCGTCCCGTTCCGACCTGTGTCACCCAGGTGTCTATCGGGCCGTCGCGATCCGAGCGAAACGCCACAAAGCGTCCGTCACGGGAGATGGCGGCGTCGGTTTCGGCCCCGTCGAAGTCGGTGAAGCGTGTGAATCGAGCCCCGGCCAGCGGATTCGCCGGAGTTTCCGGCCCTCGAGTGAACGACCATGTGGCCAGGACAGCTGCGGCAATGACGGCGACGGCCGAGGCCGCCAAGAGCCAGCGATTGCGTGGCGATGCGACGACGGGCGGGGCCGGTCGCGCAGTCCCGGCCCACTCGAGCTCTTTCCGCAGGTCGGCCGCCGACTGCCAGCGATCGTCGGGGTCCACTTCCAGACAACGGCCGACTACGTGGGCCAGTTGGGGTGATTTCGTGAGCTCGAGCGCGTCGGTTCCTGGCAGGCGCGACCCGGTAGCCATCTCGAGCAGTACGAGGCCAAGGGCGTAGATGTCCGTGCGGGCATCCGTGCCACGGCCTTCCCGCTGCTCGGGAGCCATGTATGCAGGCGTGCCGACGACGACATGTGATTGCGTCACCGTGTCATCTGCCGGTGTCTTGGCCAGGCCGAAGTCGAGCACCTTGGCGCCCAGCTTGGTGAGGATGACGTTCCCAGGCTTGAGGTCGCGGTGCGTGATCCCACGGGCATGTGCGGCGGCGAGCGCGGCGGCGATCTGCGCACCGTACTTGACGGTATCGTCCACGCTCAGCTTCCCGCGCTTGAGGCGCGCGGCCAACGTCTCGCCTTCGCAGAATTCCATCACGAGATAGTTGGGGCCGACGTCGTGCAGCGTGCAGACGTTGGGATGATTCAACGCGGCGATCGCGCGGACTTCCCGCTGGAAGCGAGGGTCGAACGGCACATGCGTCGTCTTGATGGCCACGACGCGGTCGAGACGTGTGTCGATGGCTCGATACACCTGCCCCATGCCGCCCTGTCCAACCGAGCCCTGGATGCGGTAAGGCCCGACTTGAGCGCCTGGAGCAAAGGCGTGAAGCGCTGGCGCGTCCGCCCTAGCTTGGTTGAACTCGGTCGGCGAATCGTCCTGGCGATCCGGAGCCATGTCGCAAGCCGCTGCATCTTAGCAGTGCCCGCTCGCTCGCGCCACTTGGACCGCCATGCGGCCCATTACGAGAATTTCGTACTCGTTGCGTTGGTCTAGCGGAGGCCGCATAGCGGTCCTGGCGCGCGGAGCGCGCCAAAGCCAGCAACGTCCCAACCAGCCGAGGGCGCGGTCCTCGAGTCCGTGGGATATCAAGGGCAGCGCCCTTGGCTGGTTCCAGCTCGAACGGAAACCCGGGGCCGCCCATCTGAACCGGCCGCGAAATTGTCAGGACGCGCGCTCCTGCCTTTCGAACGCCTCAACGGATCCGAACAGGTCCAGCAGCGGCACCGTGATCACCGTGGTTGCAATCGCCATCAGCACCAGCATCCCGAAGAGCGTCGGCGAGAGAATGCCCAGATCGAGCGCCACGTTGAGGACGATGAGCTCCATCAGGCCCCGCGTGTTCATCAGGATGCCCAGCCGGCCCCCTTCGCGCCAGCCGACCCGCGCGAGCATAGCCCCAGCGAGCGTCCCACCGAATTTCCCGACGGTCGCGACCACGATGATGAGTCCGCAGAAGAGCCAGTCCTCGACGGTGGCCAGCAGCCCGACCTCGGTTCTCAGGCCAGTGACCGCAAAAAAAGCCGGGAGAAACAGCACCATGGTGACGGCTTCGGTCCTGGCGACCAGCTCGGGGGCCGGGGGCCACACCGAGGCGATGACGACGCCAATCAGAAACGCCCCGAAGACGGCGTGAATGCCAATCGCTTCGGCCGCAAGGGCCGCCAGCAGCAGGCACACGAGCGCGGCGGCAGAGCCCGCCGCCACCGACTGCTGCGCCAGCAGTCGCCCGAGCAGGGGCCGCACGACCCACCACAGGCCGGCGATGTAGAGCAACGTCAACCCGAGCGTCGCCACGACGCCGCCGATCTCGGCGCGCACCACGCCGACCACGAAGGCCAGCAGCAGCCAGGCTGTCACGTCGCCAACCGCCGCGACCGTGAGCGCGAGCGTGCCGAGCGCTGTCTTCTGCAGCCCGCGCTCGGCGAGGATTCTCGCCAGCACGGGGAAGGCCGTGATCGACATGGCCACGCCCAGAAACAGCGCAAACGGCGCGAAGGGCACGCCGCTCACCCCGTACGGTTCGTACAACAGCAGCGCCAGCGCCGCTCCCAGCGCGAAGGGCACCACGATGCTCGCGTGAGCGATGGCCAGGGCCGCATCGCTCCGCCGTCGCAGCCCCGAGGCGTCGAGCTGCAGGCCGACGAGAAACATGAAGAGAATCACACCGAGTTGTGAGATGACGCCGAGTATGGGGATCGAATCCGGAGGGATGAGAAAACGAGCGAGCGCGGGCGCCGCCCACCCCAGCGCGGAGGGACCGAGCAGGATGCCGGCCACGATTTCGCCGATGACCGCCGGTTGCCCAAGGCGGTGGAAGATCGCGCCGAGCCCGCGTGAGACGACGACGACCGTGGCTAGCGCGAGCAGGACTTGTGTCACGAGATTCGCGCCGCGAGCGGCCCGCGACGCGGCGACCAGGGTCGCGGCTCCGTCCGTGCCTGATGGTGCGAACCACCGGGCACCGATGGCCAGCACGACGACGACCAGGACGGCCCCGGCCGCAATCAGCGCGACGTAGCTGATCCACCGGGCGCGCATGGGGTCGCGATCACGCCGTCAGGGTTTCCTGCCTTCGGGAAGGACGAGCTCGGTGGCCTTGTCGGTCGCCTCGTCGAACGGCTTGCCTTCCGCCCATGTGGGGAGTGGTCCCTTGTCGCGCTCGTACAACGACTCCATGGCCGGCCACACCTTGTCCACGCGATCGGTGAACAGATCGCCGATCAGCAGATCCGTCACCGTGCCCTTCAGGTCCGGGTACTGGCGGACGAAGTTGCCGAAGCTGAACCCATCGTAGTACTCGCACACCAGCCGGCGCATCCGATCGATGCCCTGGTTCATCAGCGGCGCCCAGCCCCCGATCTGGTCGGCTGACAGGTCGTCCTTTTCGAAGCCTTCGACGATGGCATCGGCCGCCATCTCGCCGGATCGCAGCGCCAGCAGCACGCCGGACGAATAGAGCGGATCGAGGAAGCCGAACGCGTCGCCGATGAGCACCCATCCATTCCCCGCCGCCTGCTTCGCGCGGTACGAGTAGTCCTTCGTCGCAAAATAGCCCGTCGTTCGCCTGGCGTTGGCGACCCGTTCCTTGACGGCGGGGCAGCGCTCGACCTCCTCCTCGTACGTCTGTCCGCGGTCGCTGCGGCCCTTGAAAAGATAGTCGTAGGGTGCGACGACGCCCACACTAACCTGGTCGTCGTGCTGGGGGATGTACCAGAACCAGCCGTTCCGGTCCGCCGTCTGCAGCACGAGCGTCGCACCCTCGTCGCGTCCGGTGTCGCGATACGCACCCTGCCAGTAGGTCCAGATGGCGCCCTTGTTCAACACCGGATCCCAGATGCGAAGCCGAAAGCGGTTCTGGAGCAGGCCGTTCTGGCCGCTGGCGTCCACGACCACGCGCGCGGGCACGTCCTTGCGCGAGCCGCCCTCGAACTGGACGGTCACGCCGCAGGCGCGATCGCCCTGGAAGAGCACGTCCACGACGCGGACACCCTCATGTGCCAGAACACCGTGCTCGCGGGCGTTCTCGATCATCATCTGGTCGAACTCGCTCCTGACCACCTGCCAGGTCTGCGAGCACTCGTGCGGCTTGTTGTCCCAGAAGTAGAACGGCGCCGAGAGCTTGCCGATGGCGTTGACGAACTGCACGCTGTACTTCTTCACGAAATGGCTCTGCTGCATCTTCGGCAGCATGTTGAGCCGCTTGAGCACCCAGTAGGTTTCCGGGATGAGCGACTCGCCGATGTGAAAACGTGGGAAGTGTTCACGCTCGAAGAGCTCCACTCGGTACCCGCGCTGGGCGATCAGGGTCGAGACGGTGGAACCGGCGGGACCGCCGCCGATGACGACGACGTCAGGATTGGATGCTCCAGGGGCAGTAGGCATAGACGTACACGTCCTTGGTCGTCGCGGCTGTCCCGTACCACGAGATGCGAGAGCTCGGAGCCGACTGAATAAAGCTCGGAGCCGACTTAATTAATGTAAGGCTCAATACTCCAAAACTCAAAACATACGCCTAACGGTCAGCTGCCCCCGATCGCCGAAAGCTGTTCGCTGACCGCTGTTCGCTGACCGCTGTTCGCTGAAAGCTGTTCGCTGACCGCTGTTCGCTGACCGCTGACAGCTCAAGAAAACGCCCGCTCGAACAGGTGGCGTGCGGCGGCGGCGTCGAATG
>CAZCEL010000022.1:0-21225 GCA_964497175.1 uncultured Bifidobacteriaceae bacterium | reverse complement strand
CGACAGTACCGGCCCAAGCGCTTCACGCCCGCCACGTTCCACCAGGGGGAAACGGTCCGGGCCTTCGTCGGTCTGGACGGCGGATCGACCTCGACCAAAGGCGTCCTGCTCTCGACCGAGGGCGACGTGATGTGCAAGGCCTACCAGCTCTCGAAGGGCAACCCGATCCAGGACACGATCGACATCTTCGAGGAGCTGCGGGGCCAGGTCGAACAACAGGGCGCCAGCCTCGAGATTCTGGGCGTCGGCACCACGGGATACGCGAAGGACGTGCTCAAGGACGTGCTGGCGGCCGACGCGGCGCTGGTCGAAACGGTCGCCCACACCGAATCGGCCGTCAAGTACTACAAGGATCCGCACGTCATCGTCGACGTCGGCGGACAGGACATCAAGCTCATCGTCCTCAACGACGGCCGCGTGAAGGACTTCAAGCTCAACACGCAGTGCTCGGCGGGGAACGGCTACTTCCTGCAGTCCACGGCGGAGACCTTCGGCATCCCGGTGCGCGAGTTCGCCGACAAGGCTTTCACGGCGACCGCCATGCCGCTCTTCGGGTACGGCTGCGCCGTCTTCATGCAGTCCGACATCGTGAACTTTCAGCGCCAGGGGTGGGCGCCCGAAGAAATCCTGGCGGGCCTGGCCGCCGTGCTGCCGAAGAACATCTTCCTGTACGTGGCCAGCATCCCGAACCTGGCGAAGCTCGGGTCCCGCTTCGTGCTCCAGGGCGGCACCCAGCACAACCTCGCGGCCGTCAAGGCCGAGGTCGATTTCATCCGGTCGAACTTCCGCGGCGCCGAGGTCCCACCTGAGATCATCGTGCACGAACATTGCGGCGAGTCGGGCGCCATCGGGGCGGCCGTTGAGGCGCGCCGCCTGTACGCGAACGGGCACCGCACGCGGTTCATCGGGCTCGACGCCGTGCGCCGCATCACCTACCGCTCGACGCGGAACGAGGCGACGCGCTGCAATTTCTGCAAGAACAGCTGCCTGCGGACCTTCATCGACATCAAGATGGGCCCCGTGGAGAAGCCCGCGGTGGCAGCCGCTCCCGTGAAGTTCGTCTCAAAGGTGGCGAAGGCCGACGATGAGCAGCGCCTGATCATCGCGACGTGCGAGAAGGGCACGGTCGAGGATGTCGACAGCATGCGCGGCATCAAGGCGGGTGTTGATGCCGTCAAGAAGGCCAATCCCAACTTCGTCGAGATCGCGGCCAAGGAGGTGTGGAACTTCCGGAAGCCGGAGAAGGTGGCCGATCAGGTTCCGAGCCGAGCGTGGACGAAGGCGGCCAGGCGGCGGGTCGAGCTGATGAAGGGCCGCGAGACACTGCGGATCGGCATGCCACGCGTGCTGAACATGTACGTGTACGCGCCGTTCTTCAGCGCGTACTTCGAGTCGCTGGGTGTGTCGGGCGGCAACCTCGTGTACTCGGACTACACGAGCGGCGATCTGTACCGCGAGGGATCGGGCCGCGGCGCGATCGACCCGTGCTTTCCGGCCAAGATCGGCATTGCACACGTGCACAACCTGCTGTTTGCCAAGCATGCCAAGAAGAAGCTCGACGTGATCTTCTTCCCCATGGTCGACGTGCTCCACACGCACCTGGTCTCTCTGCAGGGCTCGAACGCGTGCCCGACGGTGACCGTCACGCCCGAGACGGTCAAGGCGGCGTTCACCAAGGAGGCGGACGTTTTCGCCGAGCAGGGTGTCGTGTACTCGGCGCCGCTCGTGAATTTTTCGGATCGAAAGCTGCTCGCACAGCAGCTCTTCGGCGCCCTCGAGCCGATCCTGGGCCTGTCGGAGGAAGAGAACGCCCGCGCCGTTGAGATAGGCTTTCGTGAGCTCGCTGACTACGAAGCCGATATCCGGCTGCGGGCGCGCAAGGTTATTGAGCAGCTCGAGCGCGAGAACCGGATCGGGATCGTGGTCCTGGCGCGGCCGTACCATCACGACCCGGGCCTGAACCACGAGATTCTCGAGGAATTCCAGAAGCTCGGCTACCCGGTGTTCAGCCAGAGCACGCTGCCCCACGACGAGGACCTGCTCGACCGGCTGTTCGGCGACGAAGTGCGGGCGGGTCACATCAGAAGTCCGCTCGAGATCCAGGACGTCTGGAAGAACAGCTACTCAGGCAGCACCAATCACAAGGTGTGGGCCGCTAAGTTCACGGCCCGGCATCCGAACCTGGTCGCGCTCGAGCTCTCGAGCTTCAAATGCGGGCACGATGCGCCCATCTACACGACAGTCGAAGGGATCATCGAGCGGTCGGGCACGCCGTACTTCTCGTTCAAGGACATCGACGAGAACAAGCCGAGCGGCTCGATCAGGATTCGGGTGGAGACAATCCACTACTTCCTCAAGCGCTACGCCGAGGATATGAACCGGCCCTCAAAGGCAGAAATCGAGCGCCAGATCGCGGCGTACGAGCAGCAGCTGCGGGAGCAGCACGCTCGCGAGCAGCAGTTCGCGCTGCTGGCCGCGCGCCAGCGCGAGACGGCTCGGACCGCCAGGTTCCTGCCCGTGCTGGGCCAGACGGCGCCGAGTCATCAGGGCGGCCGGGCGGAACCCCCAGGTCAGCTGGCGATGTGATCCGCCGGCCTGGGGTTTCGGCCCGCTCCGGCCGATACCTCCGTTGTGCGCTGCATTCGAGCAGCCCATCGGGCCGAGGGCTTCGCGCTCATCGACATCATGTTCGTCGCCGGCATCGTGACGGTGCTGTCTATTCTTGCGCTGCCGCGACTACTCCTGGCGACGCAGTCCGCGGGCGCCGCGTCCGCGATCGGATCGCTCAGGATGGTCACCAGCGCCCAGCTCTCGTTCGCGCTGACGTGCGGCGCAGGATTCTACGCGCCGAACCTGACGACGCTCGGGACACCGCCCAAGGGATCACAGGAGCCCTTCATCGGCGCCAGCCTCGGCCGGTCGGACAAGGTGACCCGCGCGAACTATCTGATTCAGCTCGAGGCCACGCCGTTCGCGGGCGCGCCCGCCAGCTGCAACGGCCTGCCGGCGGGAGAGGCGGGGCAGGCGTACAAGGCGGGCGCCGATGCTCTCGATCCCGCGAATCTCCGTTTCTTCGGCACCAACGCCAACGGCCTGATCTTCGAGCACACGTCCTCGCTCTACGCCACCATGCCGGAGGTCGGCGACCCTCCCGCGGGGCAGATGATCAAGTAGCCGCCCGACCGCGCTGATCCCTGAGCGCCTCGACGCGGCAGCGCGCCGCCGCATATAATCAATTCGCCTATGTGGACGAAGATGATGGGCGGCCCCCGGAAGAAGGCGCCCAAGACGATCGCGGTGATCGACCCGGACCGCTGCTTCGGGGCCTTCGCGTGCTCAATCTGCCAGGCCGCCTGTCCGGTCGCCAACTGCATCGTCGAGGAACCGGACCGGGACGGGCGCATGGTATGTGCCGTGCGAGCGGACCTATGCATCGGATGCGGCCTGTGCGTGACCCTCGGCAACCCGACTGCACCGCAGCAGCGAGAGTTCGGCTGCCCGCCCGACTACGACGCGATCAATATGGTGCCCTTCGAGGAGGTCGTCCGGGTCCTGCAGGCGGCCGAAGCGCCCGACAAGGCTCAGCCAACCGCCTGACACAGGTCACGCTGGTCATACCCGGCTTCTCCTCTGACTCTTGACCGCCTGCGCGTAGCGAGAGGGCAGCGGGTGATCGAGTCGAGTCTCGATGAACGCCGAGGCGTCGAGCAGTGCCGGCAGCGAGACGCCGGTGTCCGCGCCCAGACCTTCCAGCATGTAGATCAGATCCTCGGTGGCGAGATTGCCGGACGCGCCCGGCGCGAAGGGACAGCCGCCGAGCCCGCCCGCTGACGCATCGAAGGTCGTCACGCCGAACGACAGCGAGACGAGCACGTTCGCGAGTGCCGTTCCGCGCGTGTCGTGGAAGTGCAGCGCGATTCGCTCGACGGGATGGCGGCGCAGCAGTGGTTCGAGCACGCCCGGAAGCTGGCCGGGGTGCGCGATGCCGATCGTGTCGCCGATCGAGACCTCGAAGACGCCCATGTCGAACAAACGGGAGGTCAGGTCGACGACGACGGCCGGGGCGACGGCGCCTTCGTAGGGGCAGCCGAAGACGGTGGACAGGTAGCCGCGGACGCGAAGGCCGCCCGCGCGCGCCTGCCGGCACACCTCACCGTACGTCGCAAGCGATCCGTCAATCGTCTGGTTGATGTTCCTCAGGCTGAACGTCTCTGACGTAGCGGCGAAGACCGCGACCTCCCTCACGCCGGCGGCGATCGCGCGCTCCAGGCCGGTGAGGTTGGGCACGAGCGCCGTGTATCGGGTATCGGGCCCCCGGGTGATACCGGCAAAGACCTCCGCGGCGTCAGCCATCTGCGGCACCCACTTCGGGCTGACGAACGCTGACACCTCGATGACCGGAAGGCGCGCGGCGCTCAGGCGGTTGACGAACGCGATCTTGTCGGCGGTCGCAATCGTGACGCGCTCGTTCTGGAGGCCGTCACGCGGGCCGACCTCGACGATCGTGATGCGGCGTCCGCGGAACGTGTCGAGATTCATGGTGCTGCTGGAGCGTCTTACCTCAGCTCGATCAGTTCCGCTCCGGACGCGACCAGGTCCCCCTCGCGGCAGCGCACCGCCGCGACGCTTGCATCAGCGGGGGCGAGCAAGGGCAACTCCATTTTCATCGCTTCGAGGATGATGACCGGATCGCCCTTGCGCACTCGGTGGCCAGGCTCGACAAGCACCCGGAGCACGGTGGCCGGCATTGGTGCGCTGAGAACCTGCGGCGCTCCGGTTCGGGCGGCGGCCCGGGGCCGGGACTCCGGCGGTGCGACTTGGTCGCGTCGAAACACGTGACCGTCCCAGAACGCCCAGCGGTCGTCAGGCGGGCCGGCGACGTAAACCACGTCGGTCCGTTGATCGTGGTCCACGCGATAGACGCCGGGGCCAAGACGCGTGACCGCGGGGCCATCGCTCACGGTGCCCGCCATCGGTGGAGCGTGGCCCAGGGATCGGCGGGGGCCGTCAGGGTGACGTCGCCCGCTGATGTATCTTCTTCGGCCGCAGCCATGGCCGCCAGGACAAACGGGGGCGTGTCGCGCTCGGTGGGATCGCCAAACGAGACGGTCTCGAGATACGTGGTGTGCATCCCGCCCTGTCGAAAGGTGGAGTCGTCGAGCACGTGAAGCAGGTACGAGACGTTGGTCCGGACACCCAGAATGGGGAACTCGCGCAGCGCCAATGCCAGGCGCGCGAGAGCCTGCGGGCGGTCCGGGGCCGTTGCGATCACCTTCGCGAGGAGTGGATCGTAGTGCACCGAGATCGTGTCGCCCTCGCGGATTCCGGAGTCGATGCGTACGCCGGGAAGAGACGGGGCCCTGCACAGCAGAATGCCGCCGGCCTGGGGAAGAAACCCCGAAGAGGGGTCTTCGGCATACACCCGCGCTTCAATGACGTGTCCGCGCGAAGTCAGTTCCTGCTCGGGCCACGCGAGCGGCACGCCTGCGGCTGTCAGGATCTGCGCGTGGACGAGATCGACGCCCGTCAGTTGTTCGGTCACGGGATGTTCGACCTGCAGGCGCGTGTTCATTTCGAGGAAGTAGAAGGGCCGATCGTCGGGCGTACCGCGGTCGGTATCCACCAGGAACTCCACGGTTCCCGCGTTGCGGTACTCGGCTGCCCGGGCGGCGGCAACGGCGGCCTCGGTGAGGCGCGATCGCATCCGGGGCGTAAGCGAGGGACACGGACTTTCTTCGATGACTTTCTGGTGGCGGCGCTGCGCCGAGCAGTCGCGCTCGAAGAGGTGCACGATGCGTCCGTGTGCGTCGCCGAAAATCTGGACCTCGACGTGGCGGGCCTTCTCGACGAATCGCTCTACGTACAGCGTCCCGTCCCCGAACGAGGCGAGAGCCTCGCGCCGGGCGCCCTGGACGGCCGCTCCGATCTCGCCGGGGTCCGAGACCCGACGCATGCCCCTGCCGCCGCCGCCCGCCGACGCTTTGATGAGCGCCGGGAGGCCGACCGTGTCCACGGCCTGACCGACTCCCTCGTCGGACTGGTCGTCGGGGGTCACGCCGGGCACGACCGCGACGCCGGCCTGGTCCATCACGCGCCGCGACTCGATCTTCGATCCCATGCGGGCGATCACGCTCGAGGGCGGGCCGACGAAGGTCAGGCCAGCCGCCTCGCACGCCGCCGCGAAGGCTGCGCTCTCCGAGAGGAATCCGTAGCCCGGGTGCACGGCGTCGGCGCCGGCCCCACGCGCGGCATCGATGATCCGTGAGGGGGAGAGGTAGCTGTCGACCGCGGGCGCCGGGCCAATCGACACCGCCGAATCGGCGAGCGCCCTGTGCCAGGCGCGCCGGTCGGCCTCCGAGTACACGGCGACGCTTTCGATGCCGAGCTCGCGACAGGCGCGGATGATGCGGATCGCAATCTCGCCCCGGTTGGCCACGAGCAGCCTGCGGATCATGCGGGGCCCCGCCACGACGGCTGGCGCTTGTCGAGAAAGGCGCGCAGTCCCTCCTGTCCTTCGGACGATACACGCCGGGAGGCGATTGCACCGGCCGTCAGCTCGGCCGCCGCGCTGACCGATCGCCCCCACACCCGGGCGACGAGCGACTTGGCGGCGGCGACAGCCTCGGGTCCGGCCTCCAGGAACTCGCGAACGACCTCCGCCACTGCGGCATCGAGCCCGTCTCGGTCGACGACCCTGTGCACGAGGCCGATCTCTCTGGCGCGGGAGGCCGGGAACCTGGCGCCGGTCAGAAACAACTCCCGTGCGGCCGATCGGCCGATCTTGGCCAGCACGAAGGGCGAAATCACGGCCGGCACGATGCCGAGCTTCACCTCGGTGAAGCCGAACTGCGCCTCCGCCTCTGCGACCACGACGTCGCAGACCGCGGCCAGACCGGCGCCACCCCCGAGCGCCGCGCCGTGCACGCGGCCGATGAGGGGAATCGGCAGGCTGTCGAGCCCGGCGAACATGTGGGACATCGCCAGGGCGTCCCTCAGGTTCTGTTCCTCGGTGTACTGAATGGTTCTGGACATCCACGCCACGTCTGCTCCTGCGCAGAACGTCTTCCCCGAGCCCGAAAGCACGACCACCCTGGCGTCGCGCTGGTTCCTGATAGTCTCGGCCCACGCGGTCAGCTCTGCGATCGTCTGGTCGTTGATGGCGTTGCGTACGTCGGGCCGGTTCAGCGTCACGTGTTCGATCGGACCGTCGCGCCGCGTCAGCAGGTGCTCGTACTGTGAAGGCTCGATGCTGGTAGTCATCCGATGCTGGTCTTCCGATGCGTGTCGTCGTGCCCTTCGTGGTTCTTCGTGCCCTTCGTGGTTACATCCTGAAGATTCCGAATTTCGGCTCGGGAATCGGTGCGTTGTACGCGGCAGACACACCAAGCGCCAGCGCCTCCCGGGTTCGCGCAGGATCCAGGATCCCATCGTCCCAGAGCCGCGCGGTCGAGTAGTAGGGCGACCCTTCGTGCTCGTACTGCTCCAGAATCGGGCGCCGCATCGCGTCCTCCTCCTCGGACGACAATGTCCTGCCTTCCCGGCCGAGCTGCTCGCGCTTGACCGTGGTCAGCACGCCGGCGGCCTGCTCGCCGCCCATCACCGAGATCCGCGCGTTCGGCCACATCCACAGCAGCCGCGGCTCGTAGGCACGGCCGCACATGCCGTAGTTGCCCGCGCCGAACGACCCGCCGATGATCACGGTGAACTTCGGCACGACCGAATTGGCCACGGCGTGCACCATCTTGGCGCCGTCCTTCGCGATGCCTGCGCGCTCGTACTGCCGCCCCACGATGAAGCCCGTGATGTTCTGGAGAAAGACGAGCGGCACGCCGCGCAGGTTGCAGAGCTCGATGAAGTGCGTGGCCTTGAGCGCCGACTCGGAGAACAGCACGCCGTTGTTGGCCACGACGCCGACCAGAAAGCCGTGGAGGCGCGCGAATCCCGTCACGAGCGTCGATCCGTACCGCTCCTTGAATTCGTCGAAGCGCGAGCCGTCCACCATCCGCGCGATGAGTTCACGCACGTCGTACGGCTTCCGCAGGTCGGCGTTCACGACGCCGTAGATTTCGAGCGGGTCGTACTTGGGCTCTTCCGGCTGCGCCATCTCGGGTGGCAGCCGCTTGGCGTTCGGCAGCGACGAAACGATCGTCCGGCAGAGCGCCAGGGCATGCTGGTCGTCGTCGGCCTGATAGTCGGCGACGCCCGACATGCGGGTGTGGACGTCGGCCCCCCCCAGTTCCTCGGCGGTGACCTCTTCGCCCGTCGCGGCTTTCACCAATGGAGGCCCGCCCAGAAAGATCGTGCCGGTGCCGGAGACGATGATGGTCTCGTCCGACATGGCGGGGACGTACGCGCCGCCGGCCGTGCAGGAGCCCATGACGACGGCAATCTGGGGGATGCGCTCGGCCGACATGCGGGCCTGGTTGAAGAAGATGCGGCCGAAATGATCGCGGTCGGGGAAGACCTCGGCCTGCATCGGCAGAAACGCCCCGCCCGAATCGACGAGGTACACGCAGGGCAGGCGGTTCTCGAGCGCTATCTGCTGGGCCCGAATGTGCTTCTTGACGGTCAGGGGGTAGTACGTGCCGCCCTTCACGGTGGCGTCGTTGGCGACCAGGAGCACGTCGCGACCCGAGACGCGGGCGATGCCGGCGACGATCCCGGCGCCCGGTGCCTCGTCGTCGTAGACGCCACTGGCAGCGAGCGGCGACAGCTCGAGAAACGGAGACCCCGGGTCGATCAGGCGATCGATGCGCTCGCGGACGGGCAGCTTGCCCTGATCCCGATGCCGCTGCAGGTACCGGGCTCCGCCGCCCTCGCGAGCCCGCGCCACGCGCTCCCGCAGCTGGGCGACCAGGTGCTGCATCCGCTCCTGGTTGCGCCTGAACACTGGATCGGCGACGTCGAGGTGGGACTCGAGGACATCCATAATCATCTGGTCACGTCAGCCACCGAATCATAAGATGAGCAAATGACGAAATGAAACGATCAAATGACACCTCGACCAGATGCCCAGCCGATCTCGGACATCGCCTGACATAATTCCGGCATGGGCAGATTGATCGGTCTCTCCCTCTGGCGCGGCGTGCAGGGCTTCCGTCAGAGCGACAACCTCACGCATGCGGCCTCCATCGCCTACTACTCGCTGCTCTCGCTCTTTCCGATCTCGATGCTCGGGCTGTCGATTCTTGGCGCGGTGACGGCCGACGAAGCCGACCGGAACGCCGTCCTCGGGTTCGTGCTGCAGTACTTCCCCCGGCAGTTCGACTTCATCGTCGCCCAACTGGACGCACTGCGCTCCCGTACGGTCACGTTCGGCATCGCCGGCACGATCGCGCTGGTGTGGGGCTCGCTCGGGGTCTGCGGGGCGATCAGCACGGCCGTGAACCACGCGTGGCGCGTCGAGCAGCCGCGCGGTTTCTGGACCCACAATGTCGTCTCGCTCCTGATGCTGCTCGTCGCGGGAGGGATCCTGCTCGCAACGCTGCTCCTGGTCAGCGCGTCGCACATGGTGCGCGCCTCGTGGTTTGCCGCCGTCCTGATGAGCTTCCCCGGGCTGGGCGTGCTCCGCAGTCTCGCCGTGCGGTATGCGACGACGGCACTGTTCGTGCTGGTGGTGGGGCTGGTGTTCTACTTCGTGCCCAACGCCAAGGTGAGGTTCCGCGACGTCTGGGTTGGCGCCCTGCTGACCGGCGCGCTGTGGACCATCGCGCTCGAGGGGTTTTCCTGGTACATGCGGGACATGACCCGCCTCACGCGCGTGAACGGCTCGATCGCAGCCGTCGTGGTCTTTCTCGTGTGGGTCTACGTCCAGGCGGTCATCCTGTTGTACGGGGTCGAGTTCACGGCCGCGTACGCACGGTTGCGCGCCCGGCGTTCGTGACTAGGCGCCGGCAGTGCGCGCCAGCGCGCGCAGAATCGCTTCGCTGAAGACCGCCACATCGTCGGGCTTGCGCGAGGTGATGAGATTGCCGTCTTCGACCACGGGCCGGTCGACGTAGAGACCGCCGGCATTCTTGACGTCGATGGCAATCGACGGCCAGCAGGTGAGCGTCCGACCACGCAGCACGTTGGCCGAGATGAGGACCTGCGGCCCGTGGCAGATGGTGGCGACGGGCTTGCCGGCATCCATGGCCTCGCGCGCCAGGTCGACCATGGCGTGGCGCATCCGCATCCTGTCGGGCGCGTGGCCGCCGGGAATCACCAGCGCGTCGAAGTCCCGCATCGTCGCGAGGCCCGCCGCGACGTCGGCCGTCACGTGCACCTGTCCGCACTTGTCGGCGTACTCGGCGCCGGCCACCGGTCCGACGATCGTCACGGTGACGCCCGCGTGTCGAAGCGCCTCGATGGGTCCGACGACTTCGCGGCCCTCGAACTCGTCCTCGACGAGAATCGCCACATGCTTGCCGAGCAGCGCCGATTGGCTGGTCACGATCGGATTCTATCTCACCGCGCCTCAGCCAGCGGACCCGCCGATCCCGCATGTCATAATGCCTCGGGTGAATCGTCTCGCTCGCGAGCGCAGTCCGTACCTTCTTCAACACGCGGCCAACCCCGTCGACTGGTTCCCATGGGGTGACGAGGCATTTGCCAGGGCACGCGCCGAGACGAAACCGATCTTCCTGTCAATCGGGTACTCCACGTGCCACTGGTGCCACGTCATGGCGCACGAGTCGTTCGAGAACGACGAGGTCGCGGCGGTACTGAACGAGCACTTCGTGTCGATCAAGGTCGATCGGGAAGAGCGGCCGGACGTGGACCGGGTGTACATGGCGTTCGTGCAGGCGACGACGGGATCCGGCGGCTGGCCGATGAGCGTGTGGCTGACGCCGGACCTGAAGCCGTTCTACGGCGGCACATACTTTCCACCTTCGTCGCGCTGGGGGCGGCCCGGTTTCGTCGAGATCCTGCGCCAGATATCCCAGGTATGGACCTCCGATCGGGATCGCGTGATCGACTCAGCAGCGGCGACGCTCGGCCACCTCCAGGACGCGGCCCGTTCGCAGCCATCCGCGTCCATTCCAGGTCCCCAAGCGCTCGCGCGCACCGTGGCGCAGTTCAGGGCGTCCTTCGACGGGCGGCAGGGCGGCTTCGGCGGCGCCCCGAAGTTTCCCCGCCCCAGCGAGCTGCTGTTTCTGCTTCGAGAGTACGCCCGGACAGGCGACCGGGAGGCCCTCGAGATGGCTCTCGCCACGCTGCGCGCCATGGCACTCGGGGGCATGCGCGACCATGTTGGTGGCGGCTTTCACCGGTACTCGGTCGACGCCGGGTGGCGGGTTCCGCACTTCGAGAAGATGCTGTACGACCAGGCGCAGCTCGTGCTCGCCTACCTCGAGGCTGCGCAGGCGTCGGGCGATCCCTTCTTCGCGGAGGTCGCCGAGGACACCCTCCAGTACGTGATGCGTGACCTGACCGGACCGGGGGGCGGGTTCTATTCCGCCGAAGATGCCGACAGTGTGCCGCCGGAAGGCGAGGGGAGCGCGACAGCGCATAAGGCCGAGGGCGCGTTCTACCTGTGGCGCGCCGCCGAACTCGACGCCGTCCTGGGCATCGACGCACCGGTGGTGGAGGGTCGGTTCGGCGTCGAAGCGCAGGGGAACGCTCCCTCCGATCCACAGCAGGAGTTCGTCGGCAAGAACCTGCTGTACGTCGCGCGTTCAGTCGACGAGCTGGCCGCCCGGCATCGCACGACGCCGGACGAGGTCGCGGCGATCCTCGCCCGCGCTCGAGACGCCATGTTTCGGGCGCGCTCGACACGCCCGCGGCCGCACCTGGACGATAAGATCCTCACGTCCTGGAACGGGCTTATGATCGGTGCGTTCGCCCGCGCGGCGCGGGTCGTGCCCGCGATGGGATCCGCCGCTGCGTCGGGCGGCTTCTACCTCGACAATGCCAGGCGTGCCGCGACGTTCGTGCGACACCGCCTCTGGGACGAGAAGGCAGGTGTCCTGCTGCGGCGTTTTCGAGACGGCCAGGCCGACATCGATGCCTATGCCGAAGACTATGCCTTCCTTGTCTTCGGTCTCCTCGAGCTGTTCCAGGCGGACGCCGACGTACGGTGGCTCGAATGGGCGGTGGCGCTCCAGCGGCGCATGGATGCGCTGTTCTGGGACGAGAAGGAAGGCGGCTGGTTCAGCACGACGGGGCGCGATCCCAGCGTCCTCGTCCGCATGAAAGAGGACCACGACGGCGCCGAGCCCACGGCCAGCTCGGTGGCGGTGCTCAACCTGCTCATGCTGTCGCATCTTGTCGACGATGACCGGTGGACCGAACGCATTGAGCGTACGTTGCGGCTCTTTGGCGAACGACTGTCGCAGTTGGGCCGCGCCGTGCCGATGATGTCGGCGGCGCTTTCGACCTACGTTGCCGGCATGCGCCTCGTGTGCATCGTCGGCGAGGAGGGCGCGCTCGCCCTTCAGAGGGCCGTCGTCGGCCGGTACGGGCCGTTCACGATCGCGATCGTCCTCGACGAGCCACGGCGGCAGGCCTGTGGCGCCGTTCTGCCTTTCGTGGCCTCCATGCAGCCCCGTGATGGTGCGGCCGCTGCGTACGTGTGCCGCCGGTTCACGTGCCGGCCGCCCGTGTCGACCGCCGAGGCCCTGGAGGAAGAGCTTGGAGGCGTCAGCGCATGAGCGTTCCGGTCGACATCTGGCTGCGCGGCGACAACTTCGCGACAACTCGACACATCGAGGGCCGGCCCCTCGAGCCCAGCCACTGGACGGACGAGAACGTCCGGACCGTCATCGAGGGCATGCTCCAGGCCATGCACCGGCTCAAGTACCCGTGTGAAAACGACGTCCCCGTGGCACTGCGTGGCCTCAGTTGGATCGTCAGCCCGTACGCGGGTGGTGGGGTGGTCATCGCCATCGAGATCACCCTGGGCGCCGCGGTTGCCGGCCCGTTCGACATCGACCAGGCGACGCTCGAGGCGATGATTGCACGCGTCCTGGCAGGGCCGACGGAGGGCTCGACCGCCGTGCATTGACGGAGGTTCCGCCACCGAATTGCCCATCGTTTCCATGATTTTGAAGCTGACGCTCAAAAAAGTGCAGCACCCCGAAGAATCCTCGTATTCCCATATCCCGTTCGGTATACCTTTGACGCCGCAGCCGTTCGTTTCGGTCATTCGCGTCGTTGATCGGCTGTGTCATGGGAGTTCAGGGCGCCGGTCGGCCTCTCTCTGGAGGCGGCGGCGCTCTTTCATTCAGGAAGGAGCCATTCGATGAGACGTATGTCTGTGGGAGTTCGCGTCGCACTTCTGACTGTCGTGGTGGCAGCAATTGGCGTTTCGCCGGCGGTTGCCCAGGGTATCGGCGTCGGCGCGAAGATCGGCCCGCTTTTTTCCAACCTGGATTACTCCGGGTCCTTGTTGGACGTACCCGAATTCAAACAGCGGACAGGTTGGATGGGCGGCATTTTCTTCGGCGGGAATCGTCCGGGTCTGGTCGGAGTCGGCGCCGAGGTCAACATCAAGAAGGTCACATCCGAATTTACGGAGGACGGGGAGGTAGGAGACGTCGATCTGACGACGATCAGCGTGCCCGTCTATCTGCGCGTCAACGCCGGCTCGAGGTCCAAGAACGGGGTCAGCGGCTATTTCATCATCGGTCCAGGCTTTGACGTCAACCTGCGAGCCAGGACGACCATCGGAGACTTCACCCAGGACGTCAAGGACGAAACCGAGGACTTCGAGCTCAACCTGAACATCGGCGGCGGCATCGAGATCACGCGCTTCATCGTCGAGCTGCGCTATATCAGGGGCCTCCGTGAGATCACCAACGACTTGAGCGAGGTCAGAGACATCAAGACCAAGGGATTCGCCCTGCTCTTCGGTGTGCGCTTCAATTAGTTACGAACTGCACTTTGTCAGCGTAGCTTTCAGCCGTCAGCCGTCAGCCGTCAGCACGATTGACCGGGCTGCTGAGGGCTGCCGGCTGACAGTTACCTCAGTCCAGGTGGATGGGCCTCTCGGACCCATCTCCACTCATCGCAGCGACCGCCAGCCGTGACCAAGCCATTTGATTTCTCGGGCGCCACGGCTGTCGTAGTCGGCGGCGCTTCGGGCCTCGGACTCGCCATGGCCGAGGGGCTGGCCTCCCACGGGGCGCGTGTGTGCATCGTCTCGCGCGACGAGGAGAAGGCGAGGCGAACCGCAGAAGCCATCGCCCGGCGCACGGGGTCCGAGTGCCTGCCGGCCACGGTGGACCTCGCGAGCGAGACATCGGTCGCCGAGCTTGGCACGACGCTCGGCCGCCTCTTCGATGGCAGGCTGAACATCGCCGTCAATTCCGGCGGCATCAACATCCGGAACCCGATCGATCGGATCGCGCTCGCGGAGTGGGAGACCGTGCAGCGCGTCAACATCACGGGGGCGTTTCTGTTCGCGCGCACGGTGTATCGGTTGCTCAAAGCGTCGGAGTGGGGGCGGCTTATCCACGTGGCGAGCATCTTCGGATCACGATCGTTCGCCGGCCGGACGAGCTATGCCTCGAGCAAAGGGGCGCTGCTGCAGCTGACGCGGACGCTGGCGATCGAATGGGCACCCGAGGGCGTCACGGTCAACGCCATCTCGCCGGGGCCGTTCATGACCGAGATCATGAGGCCCGTGTTGAGCGATCCGCAGCGGTCCGAGGAGTTCCGTCGCAGGATTCCACTCGGGCGGTTCGGTGATCCGCGCGAGGTCGTGACGGCGGCGCTGTTTCTCGCCTCGCCGCAGTCGTCGTACGTGACCGGCGCCAACATCCTCGTCGACGGAGGCTGGACGGCGAGCTGACGCAGGCCAGGTCTAGCGATAGGTCTAACGATGTACCACGCTCGGTAGTCCGTTCTCGATCTCCGAGCGACTGGGCTCCTCCCAGGGCGGAAGCTTCAAGTCCCGGCCGAGCCGAGACAGATCCTCGTCGACGGTGAACCCCGGTCGCACGGTAGCCACTTCGAGGAGCACGCCTCCTGGCTCACGGAAGTAGATCGACTGGAAGTACTGGCGATCCCGGATCTCGGTGACCTTCACGCCACGGTCGACGAGGTCCTCCCGCAGCCGGCGCTGCTCCTCGGCGCTGGCGATGGCCAGTGCGACGTGATGTACGGTTCCAAGGCCGTTGGCGGCGCGCGGCGCCTGGGTTCCGAATACGACGTCGAGAGACCTGCCCGGCTCGTCGCCGTTGACCGCGAGCCGCATCCGTCCTGCTTCCTCGTCGACGACTCTGAACCCGAGGACGCCGGTCAAGAGATCGACGGTCGGCCCAGGCGCCGCAACGTCGATCGTCACGCTGTGAAGGCCACGAATGGCGGCCTCGGCGGTGACGCCGCCGGATGTCCAGGGGGTTCGGACATCGCGATCGGTGGCGATGAGCTCGAACGCGAGCCCGGAAGGATCCGACGTGGAAAGGGATTGCTCCCCGAATCGGTTTGGCGCCGCGCGCCACGGCACGCCGCGTTGGGTGAGTCGCGCCGTCCAGAAGGGCAGCGCGTCGCGCGGCACAGAGAATGACGTCACGACTATCTGTCCCACGCCTGTGGTGCCAACCGCCACTCCGCGCCCTCTATAGGGGAACGTCGTCCAGATCGTGCCCGGCGTGCCACGCTCGTCGCCGTAGTAGAAGTGGTAGACGTGATGGTTGTCGAAGTTGACGGTCTTCTTGACCAGACGAAGGCCAAGCGTGTCGAGACAGAAGTCCAGATCTGCCTGCGCGTCGTCGACAGTGGCCGTCACGTGATGCAGGCCGAGGATCGGATGCGGCAAGGCGGCGCTCCCTGACATGGTATAGTGCCGCGCCTCGATGCGCGACCGTTTCGATCTCTTCCTCGCCAGCGTCCTGACGCTGTTTCTCGAGCTGGCCTGTATCCGCTGGTTTCCTGCGCACGTGCTGTTTCTGACCTTCTTCACCAACGTCATGTTGCTCGCCGCGTTTCTGGGCATTTCGGTGGGATGCCTGGCAGCGTCGAGCCGGCGCAACCACCTGGTCGGCACGCCGCTTCTGCTCGCGCTGGCCCTGGGGGCCGCGCACCTGATCGAGTGGGAGCGGCAGCGAACGGGCAGTGCCATCGACGTGGGCAACCACGTCTCACCGCAGCTGGTGTTCTTTGGCGTTGAGTCGCAGCCTTGGGACCCCTCGAAGTTCGCCATTCCCGTCGAGGCGGTGTCCGGCGCGATGTTCGTGCTGGTTGCCCTGGCGCTCGTGGGTCCAGGCCAGCAGCTCGGGCGGGCCCTCGTGCGGCTGCCCAACCGCATCGAGGCGTATACGCTGAACATTGCCGGAAGCATCGCCGGCATCGTGCTCTTCACTGCGTGTTCGTGGCTGGGGCTGGGTCCCCTCTGGTGGTTCGGCGGCGTGATGGCGGCCGTCGCATATTTCCTCATGCCGAAGGACCGGCTGCTCGCGCTGGCGCTCTGCCTCGCTCCGGCCGCAGTGCTGCTGCTCGCCTCCTTCGACGCCCCGGCGTCGGCCAATCCCGGGGGCGGCACGCGCGAGCTCTGGTCACCGTACTATCGCATCCACTACACACCCGACCCGCGCGTGATCGCCGTCAACCTGATCGGCCATCAGCAGATGAGCACACGCCGCGGCTTCTTTCCCGCGTACGCGCTCCCGCATCTGCTCAACCGTGACGCCGGCCGGCCGCCGCTCGCCCAGGTCCTGGTGATTGGTGCCGGATCGGGCAATGACGTGAGCCGCGCGCTCGACTGGCAGGCGCAGCGTGTGGACGCCGTCGAGATCGATCCGGTGATCTTTCGACTAGGCCAGCGCGATCATCCCGACAAGCCGTACGACGATGGCCGGGTCGCCGTGCACCTGGACGACGGGCGCAACTACCTGCGGTCGACGTCCAAGCAATACGACCTGATCGTGTACGCGCTTGTGGACTCGCTGGTGCTGCACAGCTCGTACAGCAACATCCGGCTCGAGAGCTACCTGTTCACGACCGAGGCGTTCGCGGACATCAGAAAGCGTCTGCGTCCCGACGGTCTCTTCGTGATGTACAACTACTTCCGTCAGGGCTGGATCGTCGCGCGGCTGCACGCGATGCTCGAGCAGACGTTCGGGCCTGGCAACCCGGTTGTCATCAACATGCCGTCGCGGGCTACGGTCAGGCCTGACGACGTGATCTTCGACGAGTTCACGATGATGATGGCCGGCGGCACCGCGCCGATCAAGAAGGCGTTTGACCGCGTGCCCGAGTACTGGCTGCGGTCGGACCGGCCGAGCGATCGCTCGGCGTCCAACGGGTTCGAGGTGCCCGATGGGCAGGGTCGTGCGGACTGGGCAGTGGCCCAGGCGGCAGCCGGATCGCGGCCGAGCCAGTGGATGCGGTTCCGGCCGACCACCGTCGTCCCGCCGGAGACGCCGCTCCGCCTGCCGACCGATGCCTGGCCGTTCCTATATCTTCTGCGGCCCATGGTTCCCTCGCTGAACCTGCGCGGCATGGCCATCATGGGCATTGCGGCCGCGGTGTTTCTCCTGCCATTTCTCAGGCGCGCGCGAGGTGGCCAGGCGGGCCAGGGTCGCCGCCAGTGGACGTTTCTCGGTCAGATGTTCTTCCTGGGCGCTGGCTTCATGCTGATCGAGACCAAGGCGGTCGTGCAGATGGCCCTGCTCTTCGGCAGCACGTGGATCGTCAATTCGGTCGTGTTCTGCGCGGTGCTGGCCATGGCGCTGGTGGCGAACCTGTTCGTGCTGGCCGTTCGCCCGAGGTCGCTGACGGTCTTCTATGCCGGCTTGTTTGCGGCGCTGGTGCTCAGCGCCCTCGTCCCGCTCGACGCATTTCTCGGATGGTCTCGCCCCGCGCAGATCGCCGGCTCGTCGCTGCTCGCGTTCGCGCCGGTGCTCTTCGCCGGAGTGGTGTTTGCGACCTCGTTCGGCCACGCGACCGATCCCGATCGCGCCCTTGGCGCCAACGTTGCCGGCTCCATGCTCGGCGGCCTGTCGGAGTACAGCTCCATGCTGCTCGGCTTCCAGTATCTGGTGCTCGTCGCCCTGGCTTTCTACGCGATCTCGGCCTGGAGCGCCAGAGCCTCGTCGAGCGTTCAGCGGTCAGCGGTCAGCGATCAGTAGGGCTGATGCTGAAAGCTGAGACTGCTGACTGCTGACTGCTGACTGCTGACTGCTGATCGCTGATCGCTGATTGCTACACTCATCAAGTATCAGAATCCCCCATACGTCGTCATCAGCCTGGGCCATACGGTGAACACGATGTCGAGCCCCAGCGTGGTCGCGACGAGCAGGTGCACGTGTTGGAGTGTGACGGTCACGCGGGCGATGCTCCAGCAGGTGTCCGCGACGAGGGGGTGCGAGAAGAACGCGGAGAGCACGAAGAGCAGCGGCATGACATGTGTGAGGAGGAGCCGCGTGGTGCCGGTGCCGGCGACCGGCTCGTAGAACGCCGTGCCCACCAGATAGACCAGCCCATAGAGCAGTAGAAATGCCGAAAGAACGGAGTGGCTGCGAACCAGCTCGAGCACGGCCCTCCGCCGGGCAGCGACCAGCGCGATGGCGATGGCCAGGTACAGCACGACGTACTTGAAATACCAGAACGTCGTGTACGACCCTACGACCATATCCCGGAAGCCGCCGCCGATCCGCGCGAGAATCTGGGCCACGGTGTGGGTGCGCCAGTACTTCATGGGTGTGGGAATGTCGCGCTCGGGCATCGCCGGCCATCCGACGCCGTCGCCGTGGAGGACCGTGCCGACGCTGGCCTGGGGCCAGTCGTCGTACCACGTGTAGAAGGTGGAGTGGACGTTGTAGAAGTAGCGCCCGAACGCGAGTTTGTTGGCGGCGAGGTACGGAGCGAGCACCGCAAGGAACACGGCGAGGAGGAGTGCCGGCGGCACAAGACGGCGCATCAGGCGCACGGGCGCCTCGACATTGCCCTCCCTGACGTGCGTGGTTAGTGCGGCCAGCTCCCGCACCACGGTCACGACAAGGAAGATCCCGACGAGCGGTAACGCAGACGCCTTCGTGAGATAGGCCAGCCCCGCGAAGAGCCCGCCCGCGACCGCGAACGCGGATTGCACGACCGGTGCACGGCGGTCGTCGAGCACGCCGCAGAGCGCCACAAACGCGACGAGGAACAGGAAGTAGAAGAGCAGCTCGGCCTGCGCGTAGCCCGCGCGGAAAATGAAGACGCCGAATGCGGCGATCAACGTGAGGTTTGTGGCGACGATCGAAGGAAGGCGCCACGCGAAGAGGACCGCGAGGATCGCAAGAAGGCCGACCGACAGGCGGATGTTCCAGCGCTTGGCCAGCACGAAAAACTGATCGTCCGGGATCGACGGGTCGTACAGCAGCGCCAGAAAGCCCGCATACAACGGCATCCGGTTGCGATCGCCGATGAGCGCGGGCGGCGTCCGGCCGTGCCAGTTCGCGTAGACATTCTGCGCATCCCACAGATGGCCCGTCTGATCGCCTCGGGCCTTGGACGTGTTGACGCGCCTGGCGTGCTCGGAAGCCGCAGGCACGTAGAAGGCCGCCAGGGCGATGAACAGCAGAACTCTGAGAGCGACCGAGCGAACCGGGACCTGACCTCGAAACAGCGGCATCGGGGGCTGCGATGTGTCGTAATTCTACAGGGAGCAGGCCGCCGGAATCGTCCATCGTATGATCGATGGCTGTGTCGCTCGCGCCGATCATGCTGGCCGCGCTTCTTCTTTCCGGCCCGCCCCCGCAGCAGCCAGACGGCCAGCCGCCGCCGACACTGACCGTCACGGGCCAGGTGCTCGATGCCGTCTCCAGAGTGCCGCTCCCGCGGGCCAGGATCGCGGCTGAAGGGGCCGCGACCGCGAGCGATGACGACGGGCGGTTCAGCCTCACCCTGCCGCGCGGTGACGTGAGGCTGCAGGTGAGCGCCGACGGCTATCTCCCGGAAACGAAGGTCCTCACGCCAGTCGCCGGCGAGGCGAGCATTGCGGTCGAGGTCCTGCTCGTCAACCAGTCACAGTTCAAAGAGGAAGTCAGCGTGAGCGGCCGCGCGGCGGCGGTGGAGATTCCACCGGCCACGACGCCGATCACTCCGCTCGAGGTTCGCAGTGTGGCGGGAGCGGTCGAGAATATCTACCGTGTGGTGCAGACACTGCCAGGCGTGTCCGCCGCCGACGAGATCGGGAGCCGTCTGACGGTTCGAGGGGGAGGGCCCGATCAGAACCTGACCGTCATGGACGGTGTCGAGGTTCACAATCCGTACCGCCTGTTCGGCCTCTTCAGCGCCTTCAATCCGGAAACGGTCGAGCGTTTCGAGTTGACGGCCGGGGGCTTCAGCCCCAAGTACGGCGATCGCCTGTCGTCGCTCCTGGTTGTCGACAACCGGCTCGGGAGCGAGACCCGACGGTTCGGCGGATCGATGACTCTGGGGGTCACCGACACGAATGTCGTGCTGGAAGGAGGCCTGCCCGGACGGGCCAGCGGTTCGTGGCTGTTCACCGGACGCCGGACCTACTACGACCTGATCGCGGGACGAATCATCGATCAGTCGCTGCCATCATTCGGCGACCTCCAGGCTACGGTGTCCTGGGAGCCGCGGCCCGGACAGCGCATCACGATATTCGCGCTGCGGGGTCGGGAACACACCGACGCTACCTTCGAGCAGGGACAGGACGAGGACCGGATTTCGCTCGAGTCCGGCGCGAAGAACGACCTCGTCGCCCTATCGCTGTTCCGGGCAGTCGGCGCCCGCGGCTCGTCGCGCACTACCGTCTCGTGGTACCGCAACACCGAGCGCCTGGGCGTCGATGGTCGGTTCAGGAACGAGTCGCGCCGCTCGAATGCGCCCGGCAACCCGCCGTTCGCCACCGTCGTCTTTGCGCGCGATCTCCTGCTCAGAGATATCGCGGCCAGGGAAGAGCTGGCGTTCGCTGCGGCGGCGAGGCACGTGGTCGAAACCGGGGTGGAGCTGCATGCCCTCGACACGGGCTGGGCGTGGTCGATCACCGGCGACCGCAATCCATCGGCCGCCAACGGGTCAAGCATGCGCGGAGGCGCAGGGCTGCCCGCGTCGCTCGATTCCTCGAGGCGCGCCGCCAGGATCGGCGCCTGGCTGACCGACCGCTGGGAGGTCACGCCCCGTTGGACCTTCGAGCCGGGCGTTCGCGTCGACTGGAGCGGGATCAACGGCGACGCCAGCCTGTCGCCGCGACTCGCCCTGTCGGGAGATCTCGCGCGAGGCCTCCGGCTTCGGGCCGCCGGCGGCCTGTTCACGCAGAGCCCGGGCTACGAGAAGCAACTGCAGGGC
>CAZCEL010000021.1:0-21300 GCA_964497175.1 uncultured Bifidobacteriaceae bacterium | reverse complement strand
GGTCATGATCGCCAGCTTCTTCCCGACCGGCGGCGCGGCCCAGTCCGGCTGGACGTCCTATCCGCCGCTCGCCGTCATCGCTCCGGGACAGACGATGTGGCTCGTCGGGATGATCTTCCTGATCACGTCCTCGCTGCTCGGGTCGATCAATTTCATCGTGACGACGGTTCAGCTTCGCGCGAAGGGGCTGACGTGGATGCGGCTGCCCTTCTTCGTCTGGGCGCAGTTTGTCACCTCCTTCCTGCTGCTGCTCGCCTTCCCGCCCCTCGAGGCGGCCGGTGTGCTGCAGCTGATGGATCGCATCGCGGGCACGAGCTTCTTCATGCCGAGCGGGCTCGTCGTCAGCGGGCAACCGCTCCAGATCTCCGGCCAGGGGAACCCGCTCCTGTGGCAGCACCTGTTCTGGTTCCTGGCGCACCCGGAAGTGTACGTCCTGATCCTGCCGGGAATGGGGATCGTGTCCGAGATCATCGCCAACAACACGCGCAAGCCGCTCTGGGGGTATCGAACGCTCGTCTACTCGATCGTCTTTCTGGGGTTCATGTCGTTCATCGTGTGGGCGCACCACATGTTCATGACGGGCATGGGCACGACGATGAGCGCGTTCTTCCAGACGACGACGATGATCATCTCGATCCCGTCGGTCATCATCCTGACGGCGCTGCTGCTCTCGCTGTGGGGCGCGTCCATCAGGTTCTCGACGCCGATGCTGTTCGCGCTGGCCTTCCTGCCGATGTTCGCTATCGGCGGGTTGACCGGACTCCCACTCGGGCTCGCCCCGCCGGACATTCATCTGCACGACACCTACTACGTGATCGGCCATTTCCACTACGTCGTGGCGCCGGGGACGATCTTTGCGCTGTTCGCCGGGCTCTATTACTGGTTCCCGAAGGCGACCGGGCGGAGGATGAACGATCTGCTGGGCAAGATCCACTTCTGGGGATCATTCGTGTGCATCAACATCGTGTTCATGCCCATGTTCATCCAGGGGCTTGGGGGCATGAACCGCCGCATGTACGACGGCGGCATGCAGTTCGCCCACAATGCGCAGCTGACCAAGTGGAACGTCGTCATCAGCATGGCCGCCTGGGCGCTCGGCCTGTTCCAGATCCCGTTCATCTTCAACTTCTTCTGGAGCATCAAGCGCGGTACGGCGGTCGACCGGAATCCCTGGGATGCCACCACGCTCGAATGGGCGGCGCCCTCGCCGCCGGGGCACGGCAACTTCCTCACCGAGCCGGTCGTGTACCGCGGGCCGTATGAGTACAGCGTCCCCGGCGCGGCCAAGGATTTCTCGCCGCAGTTCGAGGGCGAGCGCGCATAGGCCGAGACGATGAATATTCCTTACACAGTTGAAGCCAGGCCGGATACGGGCCTGTCGAACGGCAAGCTGGGCATCTGGCTGTTCCTGGCGTCGGAAGTAATGCTGTTCGGCGCGCTGTTCTCCACCTACATCATCCTCAGAACGGGGTCGACCACATGGCCGCATGGCGAGCTGAGCGTGTGGCTCGGGATGGCCAACACGTTCATCCTCATCGGATCGTCGGTGACGATGGTCATGGCGTGGGCGTCGCTCAAGCTCAACGACTGGGGCAAGCACCGGCTCTACCTGATCCTGACCTTCGTGCTGGCCGGCATCTTCCTGGTCAACAAGTACTTCGAGTACGCCGATCACTTTGCGAGGGGCGAGACCCCCGCGCACAACACGTTTCTCGCCATCTATTACACGCTGACCGGCCTTCATGGTCTGCACATCCTGGGCGGCATGATCGTGATGGCGTACTTGATCGGACCAGGCGCCGGGCTGTGGAAGAGGAACCCCGGCCAGTTCACCAACCGCATCGAGTTCACCGGGCTGTACTGGCATTTCGTCGACCTGGTGTGGATCTTCCTGTTCCCCGTGCTGTACTTACTCTGAGATTGCGGACCGCCATTTCGCGAGAGGACCACTGATGCACTCCGACTCGAGCGACATCCGGAAGAGCGTGCGCAAGTACTTCATGATCGGGGCCGTGTTGTACGCGTTTACGGTCATCACCGTCGCCGCGAACCAGGTGCAGCTGGCCCTGCCATTCGCCGTCACGGTCGCGCTGATCATCGCGGTCAGCAAGGGCTCCATGGTGGCCAGCGTGTTCATGCACCTCAGTCACGAGAAGCGGTGGGTCTACGGCGCGCTGCTGCTCACGGTCGCGTTCTTCCTCGTGCTCATGGCGGTGCCGATCTTCACGACGATGGACACGATTGGGACGCCCATTGTCCGCGAGGCTCCAGCCGGCGGAGGACACGAGGGGCACTGAGGGCTTGACGTGTCGCTGCGGATGTTTCACCTGGTGTTCATCGCGATGTCCGTGGTCCTGGCCGCGTTCTTCGCCGCGTGGTCGGTAGCCCAGTATCGTCTCGATTCCGAGATCGGCTATCTGCTGAGCGCGGTCGGGGCGCTCGGCGCGGGGGCCGGCCTGGCGGTGTACGGCGCGAGGTTTCAGCGCCGGACCCGACACCTGTAGACAGCCCGGGGCCGTCATGTTCAAGAGACCTCTTGTCGCCGCCGCCGTGGTCGCCGCGCCCCGAGCGGCGCTGGCTTGTCCAGTGTGCTTCGGCCAGAACGACTCTCCCATGGCAAACGCCATGAACCTGGGAATTCTGGCGATGCTGGTCGTCGTTGGCGGCATGCTCGCGAGCTTCGCCACGTTCTTCGTGTATCTCCGCAGGCGCGCCCGGCTCGTGGCCGCCGAAGAGAGCCGCCTGGTCCAGACAGATCGCTTTGCAGGATCCGACCCGCAGGAGGGGACCGCTCAATGCTGAACTACCTCGGTCTGCCCGTTCAGGCCTCTGCCCACGCCGGCGACATCGATCAGATGATCAGCCTGATCCATTGGCTCATGTTCGTGATGTTCGTGGGCTGGGGCATCTACTTCGTCTACGTGCTCGCGCGCTTCCGGCGCAGTGCGCACCCACGGGCAGACTACACCGGCACGAAGGGCAAGTTCTCGAAGTGGACGGAGATCGCGGTCGTCGTCGCGGAGGTGATCCTGCTCATCGGCTACGCCATCCCCGCGTGGGCCAGGCGCGTTCAGCAATTCCCCTCCGAGAGTGAAGCGGTCGTCGTGAAGGTGGTCGGCAAGCAGTTCGAGTGGCTCGTGCAGTACCCGGGTGCCGACGGCCGCTTCGGTCGCACGAGGATCAATCTCGTGGCCGCAGAGAATCCCTTGGGCCTCGATCGTTCCGACCCGGACGCGAAGGACGACATTGCGACGACCAACCAGTTGACGCTGCCGGTCGACAGGCCGGTGCTGGTGCATCTCTCCAGCCAGGATGTAATTCACAGCTTCGGGCTGTACGAGATGCGCGTGAAGCAGGACGCCGTGCCGGGCATGGACATTCCCGTCTGGTTCATTCCGAACCGGATCGGTGACTACGAGATTGCCTGCTCCCAGCTGTGCGGTTTGGGCCATTACCGCATGCGCGGCTTCCTGAACATCAAGTCGGATGCGGACTACCGCAACTTCCTCGCCGAGGAGGCCAAAGCGCTGGCACGATAGAGGTGATGAACGCGATGATCACATCCACGAAGTCGACCACGATCCGGTCGGTTCTGGCGGCGCTGGCGATTGCCGCCGCTGCCACTCCGGCCCTGTTCGGGCAGCAGTCGACAATCACGCCAACCGCGCGTGAGCTCAACAAGAGCTTCGATGCCGACCCGGCGCAGTGGGCGGACAGGTTCGAGCACGAAGGCCGCGCGATTTACGACAAGCGGTACGAGATCCTCGATGAGCTCGCGCTCAGGCCCGGGCTCGACGTCGCCGACATCGGCGCCGGCAGCGGACTCTTCTCCCGGCTGATTGCTCAGCGCGTGGCTCCCGGCGGGACGGTCTATGCGGTAGATATCGCCAAGAACATGGTCGACCATGTCGCGAAAACGGCGCGGGAGCAGAACATCGCCAACCTCAAAGCGGTCCTGGGCACGCCGCGTTCCCCGTCGCTTCCGCCCGGCTCAATGGACCGCGTCGTGATTGTGGACTCCTACCATCATTTCGAGTTTCCCGCCGAGATGCTGGCCGAGATCAAGAAGGCGCTGAAGCCCGACGGGCTCTTCGTGCTGGTGGATTTCAAACGCATCGAGGGCGTGTCGCAGAAATACATCCTCAGCATGGTGCGCGCGGGGCAGGGCACGTTCACCGATGAGATTCAGAACGCGGGCTTCGAGCTCGTCGAGCGCAACGAGCACCTGCTCGAGGACAATTACATCCTCAAGTTCCGGCACCGCAAGACGGCGCCACAGGCCCCGACCGGCGGCGGCTAGCTGCAGCCAGGCGAGTCCAGCGCGGTTTCGAGCTGCGTGTCGCGAAGCACACTCAACTCCGCAGGCCGGCAAAATGTCCTTCGGCGGCTCGTCGGTAGTGGCTACAGCGCGGCGACCGCCGCGAGCACCTCGTCGACGTGTCCGCCGACCTTGACTTTGTCCCATCGGCGGACCACCTTGCCGTCGGCGCCTATGAGATAGGTAGTTCGCGCGACGCCCATGAAGTTCCGGCCGTACATGGAACGCTTCTGCCAGGCCCCGTACTTGTCGGCGACCTCGTGGTTCTCGTCCGCGAGCAGAGGAAAGCTGAGGTCGTGCTTCACGGCAAACCGCGCCTTGCTGGCCTCGTCCAGAATGCTGACGCCGAGGACCGCCGCCTTGCTGGTCTTCAGGCGAGGCAGGGCGTCCCGGAATGCACACGCTTGGGCCGTGCACCCGGGCGTATCGTCCTTCGGATAGAAGTAGAGCACCAGCGGCCGGCCGGCATAGTCGCTGAGCCGGTGGACGGCGCCGTTCTGGTCCTTCAGGCCGAAAGCCGGAGCCTTCTTGCCAACGTCGATGAGGGGCATAGGGAGGTCTCGCTCTAGTACCCGATCGCCAACCCGTCCTTGCGAGGATCGGAGCCGCCCATCAGCACCCGTGTTCGCGGGTCCATCAGGATGCCCTGATAGCCGCCGAAGGCGCCTATGGTCTCGGTGACACTGTGCCCGCGCGACGTGAGGCCGTCGCGGGCCTCGCGTCCCACGCCGCTCTCCACCTGAAGGCCGTTTCCGCCGTGGTTGACGCGGGAGGCTTCGCCGGCTTCCTGCACGTTCATCCCGAAGTCGATCAGGTTCACGAGCACCTGGACGTGTCCCTGTGCCTGGTGGTCGCCGCCCATGACCCCGAACGACAGCCAAGGCCGGCCGTCCTTGATCACGAACGCGGGTACCAGCGTGTGCAGGGGCCGCTTGTGCGGCGCAATCTGATCGGGGTGTCCCGGAGTGAGGTTGAACAGGGCCCCACGGTTGTGAAGCACGACGCCCGTGTCGCCGGCCACGATGCCTGAGCCGAAATCGGAGAACAGCGATTGAATGAGCGAGACCGCGTTCCCCTGGCCGTCTGCCACCGTCATGTAGATCGTGTCGCCCGCGTCGAGACCCGTGAAGTGCATGTCCACTTCCCGCATCGCACTGGGTCGGGCACCGCCGATCCTGCCCGCCTCGTACACTGCCGCGGCCCGCGACGGATTGATGTCGCGGCGACGTGTGGACGCATAGTCCTTCGAGATCAGGGTCTTCAACACGGCCGGCGGCACAAACTCGGGGTCGGCCAGGTACGCCGCCCGATCGGCGAACGCGATCCGTTTGGCCTCGACAAGCAGGTGCAGGTACTCCGCGGAGTTGTGCCCGAGCGACTTGAGGTCGAATCCCTCGAGGATATTGAGCATCTCGAGCGCGACGAAGCCCTGCGTATTGGGCGGCATCTCGTACACGTCGTAGCCGCGATAGCTCGTCGAGATCGGATCGACCCAGTCTGATTTGTGCTCGGCGAAATCGCGGAGCTCGAACAGCCCGTCTCGCTTCTTCAGATCAGAGACGATCGCGGCCGCCAGCGGTCCCTTGTAGAAGGCGTCGCGGCCGCCCGATGCGATGATGTCCAGTGTTTTGGCCAGGTTCGGATTCGCGAACACCTCCCCGGGTCGGGGAGCGCGAAGATCCTTCAGGAACGTCGCTGCCGCCGCGGGATCCTGCTGAAGCTTGCGTTCAACGCCCTGCCACTGTCTGGAAATGATCTCCGACACGGGGAAGCCACCGCGAGCATATTTGATGGCTGGCCCAAGCGCCCGCGCCATCGAGATCGTTCCATGCTGTGCGAGCAGCGCGGCCCATCCGTCGACCGCACCCGGCACGCTGATTGAGAACACGCCGCTCGCCGGTATCCGCGGCAGCTGGCGCGTGACAAACGCCTCCGGTGTGGCCGCGTACGCGGCGCGCCCGCTCGCGTTCAATCCTCGTAGCCTGCCCGTTCGGCCGTCGTAGACGATCGCAAACAGGTCGCCGCCGACGCCATTCATCGTCGGTTCGACGACCGCCAGCACGGCCGCGGCGGTGATAGCGGCGTCAACCGCATTACCGCCGTCCTGCAAGACCTTCAGGCCGGCGGCCGACGCGAGCGGCTGGCTGGTGGCGATCATCCCGTTGCGGCCCATGACGACCGACCGCGTCGCCCGCGGATTGGCCGCGGGCCTGTCGCCGGGGATCTGCGCGGCCGGGGTCGTCATGGCAATAAGGGCGAGCAACGGCAGCGACGCGAGGGTCGCAGCTTCACCACGGGCTACTGGTGTCAGTTTCACACATCCTCCTGGCCGCCATCAGGCGATGTTTGCTCGTGCGGCTGCAGCGCTCATGAGCCAAGGAACTCGCGCGTCAGCCGATCCAGCAGGCGTGGAAGAGCCTCGCCGCCAAGTGCGAATGCCCCAACCTCCGGAGTCCAGGAAAGCTTATAGCTTTTTGCCATCGCCGAGACCCAGATCTGACGGACGGGGGCGTTGGGCGACACGACGAATCTTGCCGCGCGCGGCTCCTCGAACACCAGATCGAGGACGCCGTTCTGCAGCTCTACCTCGAAACCCTCAGAGTCGGCCAGCGGCAGCAGGTGCGACCTGGCGGCCTCGAGCGCTTCGTCGCTCCTGACCCGGAACTCCTGTTCGGTCAGCGGCGTCATCGACCGTAAACCTTTGCCCGAAACTTGTCGTCTAAGCTTGTGAAAGGCGGAACATCGATGCGTGAGTGGTCGTTTTCAGCAACAGCAGAGTGGGTCGTTGGCGCGCTCCTCATGGTCGCCGTCGTGGCGATGATGTTCGTCTAGCCGACCGGGAACGCCACACCTCCGAGATCCTCAAAGACAGGCTCAGCGCGACGTGGGCGACGGGCCGCCTGGTGCCAGGTAGCTGCGCCGGGCCCGGGCAGTCATTCCCGCCGGCTTCATACGGAGCGCAAGCCTGTGGATCTTGCCGTCGAGGACCATCGGCTCGAACCCGAGCACGTACTGGCTATGGAGCTCCTGCGCCACGCGTGAGAACGTCGGCCCAAGGTCGCTTGTCTTCTTCAGCTCGAAGTACCCACCACCGGTTTCGTCCGCGAGCCTCCGCAGGCCTCCGTCGGGCTTGCTCCGCACCATGCGCGCGCCGTCGAAGTAGTTGGTTTCCAGGCCGATCGCGTACACCATGACCTCTCGATCGCGCGCGCGATCGAGCACCGTTCCTCGCCCCGTGCGGCTCGACGTGTCGTCGCCATCGGTGAAAACCAGGATGACGCGGCGCCCCTCGATGCCTTCCAGCGCGTTGATCCCTTCGTTGATCGCATCGTACAGTCGCGTGCCGTTCCCGTAATCCAGGTCCTTGACCTCCGCGATCAGGCCGTCGCGGCTGTTTGAGAACTGCCCTAGCTCGATCTTGTCGTTGAAGGCGCCCACGGCCCCTTTGTCCTCGGGCAGCAGGCGGATCAGAAACTGCTCGGCGGCCGCCCGGAGGAGGGACAGCGTCCCGGTCATGCTGGCGCTCGTGTCGAGCATCACGACGACCGCGATCGGCTGGACGTCGTTACGAAAGACCGTCAGCGCCTGCGGCCTGTCGTTGTCCAGTACCTCGAAGTCGGTCTCCGAGAGGTCGGGTACCAGGCGGTTCTGGGCGTCGACGACCGTCGCGAAGAGCGACACCGTCTGGGTTTTCGAGCGGAACGACGGCGCCTGCTGCTGGGCGGCCACCGCCGCCGCCGCGAGTGTGAGGATAGCTGCCGCACGGAGCATGCACCACAGCTTAGCCGGTTTCCAGTTGCGTGTCGCAAACACCACCCGCCTCCGCAGGCCGGCAACGTCGTTCGGCGCTGTCACGCTAGAAATCGGCGCTGTCACGCTAGAAAAGCGTCGGAAGTGCGCTCCCACGGCCCCGGGGCTGGCCCCTGCAGGGCTCTATCTCAGACTTGACTGGTCGGATATAGCCACGATAAACTGAGCAGGCTTTTTGAGACTGAGTCTCGGTTCCGAGATTCAGACCGGAAACTGCCCCTTGAGGCGTGGTCGTCATGTTTCAGGCGTTCGTCATCACGCTTCGTGAGGGTCTCGAGGCTTTCCTCATCGTCGCCATCAGCCTTGCGTACCTGCGCAAGAGCGGCCGCCACGAGCTCGTGCCCGCAGTGCGCTGGGGGATCGCGCTCTCGATCGCCATCAGCATCGGCGCGGCGATGTTGTTTCAGCGTGCGGCCAACCAGGCGCTCTGGGAGGGCCTGCTGGCCCTGGTCGCGGCCGTGTCGGTCGCGTCGCTGACGGTGCACATGTGGCGCACGGCTCGGCGCATCAAGCGCGATATCGAAGGCCGTCTCCATCACTCGACGCTCAAGAGGGGCGGGGCCGCGTTCCTGGGAGTGCTGGCCTTCACTCTGCTGATGATTACGCGCGAGGGGATGGAAACGGCGCTCCTGATGGGCACGTTGTTGTTCCAGGTGCAGGCGGGGGCCGTCATCGTGGGCGCGATGCTCGGAACCACCTCTGCCGCCTGTGTGGCCTGGCTGTGGTCGCGCTATGGACACCGCGTGAACCTGGGCCTGTTCTTCCAGGTTACCTCGGTCTTCCTGCTGGTGTTCGTCGTTCAGCTGTTGATTTATGGATTCCACGAGCTGACCGAGGCCAACATCTTCCCCTACAGCGAGCCGCTGCACTGGGCCACCGAACCCTACGGACCTGACGGACGGTACGGACGTTACCTCACGTATCTGCTGGTCCTCATGCCTCTTGGGTGGCTGCTCGTCAGCACGTTGATGCCGCGACGTCAGTCATCAGCGGTCGGCGACGAGCGATCAGCAGTCAGCGGTTAGCGATCAGCTGACCGCTGATGTCCACCGAACGCGCACCGATCGCTGCACGGCGGGCCTACATCGACTGGGTGCGCGGGGCTGCCGTGCTCGTCATGATCGAGGCGCACACGCTCGATGCGTGGACCCGACCGGGAGACCGTGCCGGCCTCGCCTTTCAGATGCTCACGGTGCTGGGCGGTTTTGCCGCTCCGCTGTTCCTGTGGCTGGCGGGCCTGGGCCTCGCACTGTCTGCCACTCGCATGGTGGACCGAACCGGCAGCCGATCGGCGGCCGCCGGAGCCCTGGTGCGGCGCGGCGGCTGGATTTTCCTGCTCGCCTTTCTGTTCCGCCTCCAGGCATTTCTCGTCAGCCCGGGCAGTCCTCCTGTCGCGTTGCTGAAGGTCGACATCCTGAACGTCATGGGTCCGGCGCTGGCGGCTGCGGGCCTGATCTGGTGCGCGGCTCCGGGGCCCCGATCCGCGGTTCTGGGCTGCGCCGGCGTGGCGGCCGCGATTGCCCTGTTGACTCCGATTGTTCGCACCTCTGGCTGGGTGGATGGCTTGCCGGACTGGGTCGAGCGGTACATCCGGCCGGCCCGGGAACGCACGACCTTCACGCTGTTTCCCTGGTCGGGATTCGTGCTCGCCGGTGCCGCGGCCGGGACTCTCCTGGCTCCCTCTCGGGCCGCCCGGTCCGAGAAGACGTTCATCGGCGCACTCACGGCGAGCGGCGCGGCTCTCGTAGCCGTCGGGTTCTTGACGGCGTCGAGGCCGCCGTTGTACGCGGCCAGCTCCTTCTGGACGAGCTCTCCCACATTCTTCGCGATCAGAGTCGGCATCCTGCTGCTGGTCCTGGGGGCGATGTTCGTCCTCCGGCCACTGGCCGCCCGCCTCCCTGGGCCCTTCGCGGTCCTGGAACGCTTCGGCGCCCATTCGCTGTTCGTGTACTGGATCCACGTCGAGCTCGTGTACGGCTATGCCACCTGGCCGATTCATCGAAGTCTGCCGCTCTGGGCTGCAGTCGCGGCCTACGGTCTCTTCTCGGCCGCAATGTACGGGGCGGTGCGCCTTCAGGTCAGGGTGGTCCGGCGCTGGAGGAGCCGGGGACCCTCTGGAGGCCGGGCCAGCCCGGCGCCTGCGTAAAGTCGAACGACAGAACCTGCTAGAATCCCAGCTTTTGGACCTTCGGACCCGCGCCTGGACCTGAGCCTATGATCAACGTTGCCGCCATCCGGATGCAGCAGTTCGGTGTGCAGTTTTATCAGGCCTCGCTGACCGCCAATGACATCGACAAGCTCGTCAGGTTCGAGGTCCTCAGCTACGGGGATACCGCGCAGCCGGGGGTTCGCGGCGGCAAGGCGCGCGAAGGCGTCGCTCCGTCCAAGGTGAATTGGGACCTGCTGGAGCGGCGGATCGCGTCCAGCGAGAAGGCCTACCAGCGCCAGATCATCCGCCGCAAGATCGACGAGCTCGTGCAGTACTACGAGCAGTGCCGGCAGGCGCACGACCTGCCGTCGATTCCGGGGGCCGTCATCATCAGTTGCGACGAGCGGCTGGTCTTTCAGCCCTCCGACGGGGACGGCCGCCTGGGCATTCTGAAGGTGCCCGAGCGCGAGGGCATTCTCCGGGCCATCGATGGCCAGCACCGCCTGCTTGCGCTCCATGCGGACATCGCGCGGTTTGCTGGCGAGGAATTCAGCGTTCCGGCCGTCATCTTCGACCGGCTGCCCGAGGACCACATCGTCCAGATGTTCGTCACGATCAACGCGAAGCATACGCGCCTCAACGCCTCGCATCTGGTCAGCCTCTCGGGCCGTCAGCTCTATCGCGATCAGGCGCTGGCGACGGCGCACGATGTCGTGCGCGCCCTGAACGATCGCGAGGATTCGCCGCTCTACGACGAGATCAAGCTGCTCGGCGTGGGGCGGGGTCGCGTCGCGCAGGCCCCCCTGGCCCAGGAGCTCAAGAAGCTGTTCGCGGCAGACGCGTTCGGCGGGGCGCGACGCTCGACCGATCCGCACGAGGAAGCCAGGAAATTCTTCGTCAACTACTTCAAGCAGATCGCCCTGGTGTTCGGCGCCGCGTGGAACGGTCGCAAGTACAGCATCAAGGCGGCGGCGGCGCTTCGCGCCTTCATTCGCGTGGCGCCCGATGTCATTCGCCGGCTCGATCAGGAGCACGCCGACCGGACGGACTTCCGCGCCATCGGCCGCGCCATCGCCCCCTGGGGCCGCCGAATCGGCGATGTCCGGTTCGAGACCGACGGTGCGTGGAAGCGCAGCGGGACGACCGTCGACTCGCTCACGAAGGAGCTCAGGCTCGCGCTCCAGTACCCGGAGGGCGCCGCCGTCTGAGCGCCCGTCTCCCCCGCGGCTCCGGCGCCGTCGCCATTGCTGCAGACATGGACACACTCCTCATCACGGGCGGGGCAGGCTTTATCGGATCCAACTTCGTCCAGTACGCGCTGACGAAGACCGCGGGGCCGCTGGTCATCGTGGACAAGCTCACCTACGCCGGCAGCCTCCTGAACCTCGAGCACGCCCTCACGGATCCGCGCGTGACCTTTGTCGAAGCCGATATCGCGGACGAGGCGCTGATGACCCGTGTGTTCGAGGCGCACCGGCCGGCCGCACTCGTCAATCTGGCGGCCGAGACACACGTCGACCGGTCGATCGACGGCCCGGCGGCCTTCATCCGGACGAATATCACCGGCACCTTTTCGCTGCTGGAGACATCGCGGCGCTTCGTCGCGGGCCTTCCGGAGGCGCGGCGGCAGGGCTTCCGATTCCTGCACGTGTCGACCGACGAAGTGTTCGGGTCGCTCGGTCGGGAAGGACGCTTCACCGAGGACACCCCGTACGCGCCGAACTCCCCGTACGCGGCCAGCAAGGCTGCAGCCGACCACCTGGTGCGCGCGTTCTTCCAGACCTACGGGCTGCCGACGCTCGTCACGAACTGCTCGAACAATTACGGCCCGTATCAGTTTCCCGAGAAGCTGGTCCCGCTGATGATCCTCAACGCGGTCGAGGGCCGGCCGCTGCCCGTCTACGGCGACGGCGGCCACGTGCGCGACTGGCTTCACGTGGAGGACCACTGCGCGGGCCTGTGGACCGTGCTCGAGCGGGGCCAGCCCGGCGAGAAGTACAACATCGGCGCGAACAACGAGCGGACCAACCTGGAGGTCGTCGACCTGCTCTGCGGAGTCCTGGACCGGCTGCGCCCGGCCGCGGGCAACCCGGCGCTCCGCGGCGCCGCGAGCTATCAGTCGCTCAAGACCTTCGTGCCGGATCGGCCGGGCCACGATCGCCGCTACGCGATCGACGCGACGAAGATTCACCGCGTCCTGGGTTGGTGTCCGCGCCTGGGCTTCGAGGACGGTCTCGAGAAGACCGTGCGGTGGTATCTCGATCATCGCGCGTGGTGCGCCGCCGTGCAGGCCGGGCGGTACAATCGCGAGCGGCTCGGACTCGGGTAGTCTGACAGACCATGGCGCTCAAGGGCATCATCCTCGCCGGCGGGACCGGATCGCGCCTGCATCCGCTGACCCGCGCGGTCAGCAAGCAGCTCCTGCCGATCTACAACAAGCCGATGGTCTGCTATCCATTGTCCACGCTCATGCTGGCCGGCATCCGGGACATCCTGGTGATCACGACGCCTCACGATCAGGAAGGATTCCGGCGGCTCCTTGGGGACGGCGGGGAAGTCGGTCTTCGGATCGACTACGCGGCCCAGCCCAGGCCCGAAGGGCTGGCCCAGGCGTTCATCATCGGACGCTCTTTCGTCGGTTCGAACCGGGTGGCGCTCGCGCTCGGCGACAACATCTTCTACGGCGCGCATCTGTCGGATTATCTTCGCCGCGCCGCGGCGCGCGAAGCTGGCGCCACCGTGTTCGGCTACTCGGTCCGCGATCCGGAGCGCTACGGCGTGGTCGAGCTCGACGTCGACGGCCGAGCCGTCAGCCTCGAGGAGAAGCCGTCACGTCCCAAGTCGTCATACGCCGTCACGGGCCTGTACTTCTACGACAACCAGGTGCTCGACATCGCCGCGGCCCTTCGGCCGTCCGCTCGGGGGGAGCTGGAGATCACCGACGTCAATTGCGCCTATCTGCAGCTCGGTCAGCTGTACGTCGAGAGGCTCCCGCGCGGGGTCGCCTGGCTCGACACCGGGACACACGAATCGCTCGTCCAGGCCTCCAACTACATCCAGGCGATCGAGGAGCGCCAGGGCCTGATGGTGGCGTGCCTCGAGGAGATTGCCTACCGCATGGGCTACATCGACGCCGACGACCTGCGGCGGCTGGCGGGAGCGATGGGGTCGAGCGCGTACGGACAGTACCTGGCGCGCCTGCTCGATCAGGAATCGTAGGGTCAGCCATGCGGGTCGTGCCGACAGAACTGCCAGGGATCCTCCTCATCGAGCCGGACGTGCACGTCGATTCCCGGGGCTTCTTTCTCGAGACGTATCACGCGCAGAAATACCATGAGCTGGGACTGACCCTGCCGTTCGTCCAGGACAACCATTCGCGCTCGGTCCACGGCACGGTGCGCGGCCTCCACCTGCAGGTGCGGCGTCCGCAGGCCAAGCTGGTTCGCGTCGTCGAGGGCGAGGTGTACGACGTCGCGGTCGACGTGCGCCACGGCTCTCCGACGTTCGGACGATGGGTAGGCCTCGTCCTGTCGGCCGACCGATTCCAGCAGTGCTACATCCCGTTTGGCTTTGCCCACGGCTTCAGCGTGCTCAGTCCCGCCGCCCAGATCGAGTACAAGTGCACCGAGCTGTACGATCCGTCAGACGAGCTCGGCATCGCGTGGAACGATCCGGCCCTGTCCATCGACTGGCGGGTCGACCCGCCGCTGCTGTCCGAGAAGGATCGGCGCCACCGGCCGCTCGCCGAGCTCATGGATCGGCTTCCGCGCTTCTAGAGAAGCCGTCTGCAGTTGCGTGTAGCGTCACCGCGCTCCTCGGCGGCTTACCCGTTGCGAGAACTGTAAGACACGCGACGAAGCTGTGATGACGGGGCCATCGTGCGGCCCGTAAAGCCACGAAACGGCCGGGCCTCTCGCGGGCACACGGCTTGCGATGTGCTGGGGCGCAGCGCCGGTCTGATTACGGCAGGGCGCCGTGAATGCTGGGGGAGCCAGATCGGTATGGCCGGGGGGCACCGCAATTCCGCGGTGCCTTTCGTTTGTACAAGGCTGCTGCAGCAATCGCGCGTTCGAACGGCCCTGACCCGCGATCGATCTCGCTTATACGTCAGGCAGGCCGGCGCAGCGTTGTAGAATCCGCTGCCAGCCGATGAGGGTCGACCTGAACGCCGACGTCGGCGAGTCGTTTGGCGTCTATGTCCTGGGCGCCGATGAGGCTCTCATGACCTCGATCACGTCCGCCAGCGTCGCCGCGGGGTTTCACGCCGGCGACTCCACCGTGCTCCGGCGAACGATTCGGCTGGCGAAGGCGCAGAACGTGGCTGTCGGCGCGCATCCTGGTCTTCCGGACCTCGCGGGCTTCGGGCGCCGTGAGATCCGCGTGAGCCCGGCACAGATTGAGGATCTGGTCCTCTATCAGGTTGCGGCTGTTGCCGGAGTCGCAGCGGCGGAAGGCGTACTGCTCCAGCACGTCAAGCCGCACGGGGCCCTGTACAACATGGCGGCGCGCGATGCATCGCTGGCGTCGGCCGTTGCGCGCGCCGTGACGGCGTTCGATCCTCGCCTGGTGCTCTTTGGTCCACCAGGATCGATGCTGCTTGCCGCCGGCCGCGCGGCCGGCCTGCGCGTTGCGGCGGAGGGATTCGCAGACCGCGCCTACGAGCCAGACGGCCGCCTGGCCGATCGGCACACGCCGGGCGCGGTCATTTCTGACGTGCGCGTCGTGGTTGCTCGGGCGCTGCGGATGGTTACCGACCGAACAGTCGAGGCCCTCGACGGATCGGTGGTTCCACTCGAGATCGATACGATCTGCATCCACGGCGATACCGCGAGCGCCGCGGTCCTGGCGACCCGGCTGCGCGAGGGGCTCGAGGAGGCAGGCATCACGGTCCGCGCCGTCGGCCGGTGATATCGTCGCGCCCTGCTGGCCGGGCGCATCACCTTCTCGGTGCAACGCGCCAGTTTCCTCGGGCTGCCTGGACGCGGGCGATCGCACCATCAGTCGCTCACTGACCGCCGCCGGCAGGGTGCTCCCCGAAGTCTCGAACCGCCTCAAGCGTTCGCGCCATGGACTCGCGCGCGATGCGCCCGATGATGGGCCCGGCCACAGGCCGGATGAGCCGCGGCACATCGCGGCTGAGCGACACCGACAGCACCTCGACACGAACCCCCTCGTCCTGCTGCCGGTAGGTCCAATACGAGTTCAGCCGCCACAGAAACCCACGATCGCCGCCCCCGGTCTCGACGATGCTCGTCGACGCGCTGCGGCTTGTGGCCAACGCCCGGCCCGCGCGCTCGAACCGTACGTCGTGTTCTGTGTCGTAGACCACCGTGACGATAGCCTTGCGGGAGAGCTTCAAGTAGACGCGCAGCAGGTCGCCTTCGCGACCAAGCACCCTCGACTCCAACACGTCGTCCTGCGGCGGCGGCGTGCCCGGATGCATCAACCGGTCGACGAGCTCGCCGACTGTCGTGCCGCGCACGAGGATCGACCCTCGCCACTCGTGGATGATGCCGCCAGGGACGGCGACGGCGCGCCCCTGAGGTTCCGACTCATTCGGGCGCACGCGCGCAGGGTGGAGGAGCGACTCGACGGTTGCGACGTGACGATCCCAGGCCCGAATGGTCTCGGTGCCCGGTGAGGCGGCTGATGCCGGCGAAGCCGTAGCGAGGACCACACCCAGTGCTGCAACCGTCCCCCTCGGCGGCGCCACGAACACCCAGCGGTCTGCCACGAGATAGTTCGCGAGGCTCATGAGCCCTACTGAGATCACGTTGGCGACAACCGGGTGGAGATCGATGAGCTCGACGGCCAGGACAGTCATCGCCAGGTTGCCGCCGATTGAGGTAACGCCCGTGGTCGCGTGAAATCGCAGGAGCCGACCAGACAGGCCAGCCGCGGCGGCCGATCGGTCGTGCCACGTCCAGCGTTCGTGCCACAGAAAATTGTGGAGCACCGCCGCCTCAACGGCCACCAACGTGGCAACCGCGTAGCTCCAGAGCAGGGCCGTGGTCAGCCAGGCGAGCACTCCCACCTGCAGCACGAATCCCAGCGCGCCGACCAGGACGAATGCCGTGAACCGGCTCGAGCCACCCGCGCTCATGGCGTCCTCGATTCGTCCCCGCCTGTCACCGGCAGAGGCTCTGCGGCATAGAGGGCGCGGGTATTCCAGACGCCCGACACGAGGAATGCGGCCACAAGGCCGACAGCCGCGATCACGCCTCCGAGATCGAAGAGACGGACCGGTCCCGTTACGCTGTTCGACACGACGGGCGCCTGGGCAGCCTTCAGCACTCCAACCGCCAGCAGGATGCGCAGCTCGGTCGGCCCCAGTCCCAGAAACGAGATCCGGAACACGCCGGCTGAATGCGCAGCCAGGTACGTCTCCGAAGAGACGAGCAGATAGCCGCACAGGACCATCAGTGCGACGATCGGGCTCATCAGGGTCGAACAGGCAAGCCCGGCCAGCAGCATCGAGGTGCCGGCAAGGTCGATGATGTGATCGACGTAGTACCCGTAGCGCGGGCGCTGCTGCCCTCGGACGCGCGCCACGGTGCCGTCGAGGCTGTCGCCAAACCAGTTGATCGCAAGCGCGAGCACGACGCCGTACGCCGCCCACCGTGTCAGCGGCAGCATCGCGCAGAACCCCCCGGCTGCGGCCATCGACGCCAGGCCCAGGGCCGACAGATGGTCGGAGCCGATCGCCGGCGGGAGACGCCGGGCAATCCACACGAGAAGCCGTTTTTCCGCGGCCGCCAGCACGCTATGGTGCTCCCGCCGGTGCGCGCCAGGCGCCGTCATGGTCAGTTCGTTCATCAGCCCTCCGCTTCGATATGCGCAAACGGGGCTGGAAGTGGCTCAGGTGGGAGCGGTCAGCGGACGAGCTATCAGCGGTCAGCTTTCGGCGGGATTGACAGGCTGAGCGCCCGGCGCAGCACTTTCCCCACCATCGTCTTTGGCAGCTCACTGCGAAATTCGATGCGGGCAGGCACCTTGTAAGGGGCCAGGTGCGCGCGGCAGTGGCTCCGGAGGTCCGCTTCGCTCGCCTGTTGCCCGGCACGGAGCACCACCCATGCGCACGGGACCTCGCCCCTTGCGACATCGGGCACGCCGGCCACGCCGACCTCGGCCACTGCGGGATGAGACGAGAGCGTTTCCTCGATCTCACGAGGCCACACCTGATACCCACTGGTCTTGATGAGGTCTTTCTTCCGATCGACGATGAAGACGTACCCGTCCTCGTCCATGTAGCCCAGATCGCCGGTGTGCAGCCACAGGTGGGACGTGCCCGCTTCGTCCAGGTGGTGACGCAGGACGGCGGCAGTCTCCTCCGGCTGGTTCCAGAAGCCGGCCATGAGCTGGAGGGCTGCGATGCAGATCTCGCCGACCTCGCCCGGCGCAAGTTCCCGTGTGCCTTCCTCCGCGTCGACGATCCGCACGCGGACGTCCGGGAGGGGCATGCCGACCGAGCCGGTCTTGTTGACGCCCTGCACCGGATTCACGCACAGGGCCATCATCGCCTCGGTCAGCGAGTAGCCCTCGACGATGCGTCCGCCGGTGATGGCCTCGAAGCGCTGCTTCGTGTCGGCCATGAGCGCGGAGGCGCCCGAGAAGCAGATCCTGATGGACTTGAAGTCGACCTTGCCTTGCTGCACGTCCGGGTGGTTGAGGAGCGCGACGTACAGCGTCGGAACCCCGTTGAAGAACGTGGGCTTGACACGACGAATCGTCGCCAGCAGATCGGCGAGATCGCGCGGGTTGGGGACGAGCGCGATCGGGTTGCCGCTGACAAACGCCAGTCCTTGAACCCCGACGTGGCCGTACACGTGAAACATCGGCAGCGGCAGCATGATGACGCTGTCGCGGCCTAGCACCGACGAGACCCAGGCTTCGATCTGCAGTCCCGCGAGCACGTACGCGGCGTGCGTTCCGATGACGCCCTTGGGCGTGCCCGTGGTGCCTCCACTCATCAGAAGGACCGCCGGATCCCCGGCCGAAATCGGCGCCCGCGCCGGCCTCCGGCCCCGATGGGCGGCGATCAGGCGCTGAAACCAGTAGTCGCCCGGCTCGAGCGACACGCGATCGCCGTCGCGCCGCTCGCGAAGCAGGGTGAACAGCACGCGAAGCAGCGGCGGGAAGTACTCCTTGATGTTGGTGGCGATCACGCGCCTGAGCGGCGTGTCGGCCTGGATGCGTTTGAGGCGCGGATAGAAACGCGTCAGCGTCACGACGGTCTCGATGCCGTTGTCCCGAAGGGGTCCCTTGAGCTCGTCCTCGGTGTAGATCGGATTGAGTGGCGCCACGATCGCACCGAGCTTCCAGGCGGCGAGCTCGGCGACGAAGAACTGCGGACAGTTCGGCAGCAGCAGCCCGACCCGGTCGCTTCTCGCAATGCCGAACCCAGCCAGCGCGACGGCCAGCGCGTCGCTCTGCCGATCGAGCGTCTGCCAGCTCGTCTCACTCCCCTTGAAGAGGAGCGCACGGACATCGGGCCGCTCGCGCGCCCAGTCCGACACGTAGTCGACGAGCGTCCGGCTCGGATAGGGGACGAGCGTGGCTGGGACGTTCGCGTCGTAGTGCTTCAGCCAGGGAGATCCGGACGCCATCGAAGCCGCAGGATGGATTGTAGATGCAACCCGCTCGTCAGGCGACAAGGTGTCAGGCGGCGGAGAGCGACGGCGCGGCCAGGAGCGTCACGAGGAGGGCCTTCGCCGTGTGAAGCCGGTTTTCGGCCTGATCGAACACAATCGAGGCCGGCGATTCGAACACGTCGGCCGTCACTTCCTCGCCGCGATGCACCGGCAGGCAGTGCATGAACAGGGCGCCCGGCTTCGCCAGCGACATGAGCGCGTCGGTGACCTGGTACGGCGCGAAGACCTGGCGCCGGAGGTCGGCTTCGGCTTCCTTGCCCATCGAGGTCCAGGTATCCGTGTAGACCGCGTCGGCGCCCGCGACCGCGTCGGCGGGCTCGACGAAGAGCCGCAGCCGCGCGCCATGGCGCGCCACGCCCGTCGCCTGCTGAACGACAGCGTGCGGCAGCTGGTAGCCCTCGGGGCTGGCCACGTGCACGTGCACGCCCAGCATGGCTGCCGCGTGGGCGAGCGAGGCCGCGACGTTGTTGCCGTCGCCTACGAACGCGACCGTCCGTCCTCGGAGCGTGCCCCACTGCTCGCGGAGGGTCAGGAAGTCGGCGACGGCCTGGCACGGATGCTCTTCATCGGTCAACGCGTTGACCACGTGCAGCCGCGGCGCCGCCGCGGCAAACTCGCGCAGCATGTCCTGCGAAAATGTCCGGAGGACGATGGCATCGAGCCATCGCTCGAGATTCCTCGCCACGTCCGCAACCGGCTCGCGGTGCCCGAGCGCCTCGTCTGGCTGCAGCACGACCACATGGCCCCCGAGCTCGTGCACGGCGATCTGGAACGTCGACCGCGTCCTGAGCGACGGCTTCTCGAACAGCATCGCCACGTGGCGGCCATCCAGCGTAAGCGAGGCGGGTGCCTGGCGCCCAAGGGGACGATCGGCCTTGAGCTGCGCGGCCAGATCGAGGCAGCGCTCGAGATCGGGCGGCTCGAAATCGAGCACCGAGAGGAAGTCCTTGTGGGTCTGGGCAGCGGCTCGCGTCATAGGGATTCCCATGGAATGTCTCACGTTCGGTACTCGGCATTGATGCGCACGTACTCGGCGCTGAGGTCGCACGTCCAGACGGTCGAGGCCGCCCGGCCGGCACCAAGATCGACCGACACCGCGATCTCGTCGTTGGTCAGATAGCGCGCCGCCTCGGGCGCAGCCTCGTCACGGGGCCGCCCACCTGAGAAAAGCACGATGGGCCCGATCATCACGGTTGCGCGCGACAGGTCGAATGCGACGCCGGCCCGTCCCGCCACGGCTATGAGACGGCCCCAGTTGGGGTCGCCGCCATGAATAGCTGTCTTGACCAGGGGTGAATTGGCGATGGCCTTGGCCGCGCGCCGTGCGTCGGCCGTCGAGGCGCCGCCGGTCACCGTCACCGTCACGAGCTTCGTGGCGCCTTCGCCGCCGCGCACGATGCCGAGCGCAAGGCGCAGGCAGACGATCCGCAGCGCTTCGACCAAGGCGGGGTACGTCGGCTCGTCAATCGTGAGGCCGCTGGCTCCGTTGGCCAGCAGCATCACCGTGTCGTTGGTCGAACACTCGCCGTCGACCGTGATGGCGTTGAACGTGTCGGCGACGACCTCCGACAGTGCTCGCCGGAGCAGCGGCGGGGGCACCGCCGCGTCTGTCGTCACGAACGCCAGCATCGTCGCCATCACCGGCTCGATCATGCCGGACCCCTTGGCCATCCCTCCGACCGAGGCGTGATGGGCGCCCACAGTGAAGCGCACCGCCGCTTCCTTAGGAAACGGATCGGTCGTCATGATGGCCTGCGCGGCGCTCGACCCGCCGTCGGCCGCAAGGGCCGACCGGGCGCCTGGCAGCGCCGCGCGGATCTTGTCCAGATCGAGTGCCACGCCAATCACACCTGTCGATGCGACAAGCACGCGGTCGGATGAGCACCCAATCAGCTGCGCCGTCAGGTCGGCCATCCCGCGGGCGACCAGCAGCCCGTCCGCGCCCGTGCACGCGTTTGCGCAGCCGCTGTTCACGATAATCGCGGACGCCATGCCGCCCGATCGATCCAGGTGTTCGCGGGACACGACGACGGGCGCCGCGGCGGCGAGATTGGTTGTGAACACGGCTGCCGCTGCCGCGGGCGGATCGGACACGAGCAGTGCCAGATCGAGTCCGCTGGCCTTGATGCCGGCTCGGACGCCGGCGGCCCGGAAGCCGAGCGGCGTGGTCACTCCGCCCTCTATCGCCTCGAGCGTGTGGATCTGTCCAGCAGTCATGCCGGGCGTACGGCGAGCGAGACCTCTCGATCCATCGCGTCAATCGGGTCGATCGGGAGGACCAATGCACATTGGCCGCACTGCCGGAAACGAGGACAGGCGGCGCAGTCGGTCGAGATCTTCTCCTTCACCCAGAGGTGCGGCACAATCGAGAA
>CAZCEL010000020.1:9065-21488 GCA_964497175.1 uncultured Bifidobacteriaceae bacterium | reverse complement strand
CACGGTGGTCGCGCCGGATCTGCGCGGCTACGGCGACAGCAGCCGCCCGCCCGATGGCGAGAATCACGCGGGTTACTCGAAGCGCGCGATGGCCCTCGATCAGGTCGAGACCATGAAAGCGCTCGGCTACGACCGCTTTGCCGTCGTCGGGCACGATCGCGGGGCACGGGTCACATGGCGGCTCGCAGCCGAGCACCCGACGCACGTGTCGCGGGCGGCCGTGATCGACATCGTGCCCCGGCCGTACGATTCGGTGACCCGCGATCTGGCGATGCAGTATTTCCACTGGTTCTTCCTGACCCAGCCTGCGCCGTTTCCCGAGACGCTCATCGGCAACAGCCGCGAGTTCTGGTTCCGTCGGTTTCTGGGTGGCTCGTACATCGCGCCCGAGGCGCTCTCTGAGTATCTCGGTCAGTTCAAGGATCCGGCGACGATTCATTCGACGTGCGAGGACTACCGCGCGGGCGCCACAATCGACCTGCAGCACGCGGACGAAGACCGCAGAAAAGTCACGTGCCCGCTGCTGGTGCTGTGGGGCGAACGCGGCACGGTGGGGCGGCTCTACGATCCCATCAGGGTCTGGCGCGAGTACGCGACCGATATCCGAGGCAAGGCGCTCCCCGGCGGCCACTTCCTGCCTGAAGAGCTGCCGGACCAGACGCTGGCGGAATTGATGTCGTTTCTGGCGCGATGAGCCGGACGGCTGAATCACAGCGAAGCGGCGAGGCGTCGCGCCGGGGCCTGTGGCATGCTGAGCCGCTGCGCGCTGCATCCCCGGGCGCCGGCCGTCCGTAGAGGTTGATGTGTGGCTGCTCCTGGCAGTCGTGCAGAGGGCGGCGGGATCGCCCGCTGACCAGTTCACGCTCGAGCGCATCGCCCGCGGCGACGGCGATGCACTCGCCGAGCTGTACGACCGCCACGCCAGGCTCATCTACTCGCTGGCGCTGCGGATCCTTCGCGATCAGGCAGACGCCGAAGACGTCGTCCAGGAGGTCTTCTCGCAGGCATGGCGGCAGGCAGCGCGCTACAGCGCGGGGCGGGGCAACCTCGTCGCCTGGCTGTTGACGATGGCCCGGAGCCGGGCGATCGATCGGCTGCGCGCGCGCCGCGTCCGGCCGTCCTCGTCGACGAGCGAACAGGTGCTCGCCGCGATGAAGGATGAGGCGCCCAGCGTGGAAATGCGGCTCGAGTGGGCCGGCCGGGCGGCGCAGGTACGGCAGGCGCTGGACGCGCTGCCCCTGCTGCAGCGAATGGCGATCGAGCTGGCCTTCTACGAGGGCCTGACGCACGCCGAGATCGCCGAACGGCTCGAGCAGCCGCTCGGCACCGTGAAGACCAGGATTCGACAGGGGCTGCTGAAGCTCCGCGATCAGTTGGCAGGCGCAGTCCCATGAGCCCAACCGACCTCGATCACCAGGCATTTCAGGAGTCGGTTGGCCTGTACGTACTGGGCGCGCTCCCGACCGACGAACGGGAAGCATTCGAGCGGCATCTGCGCTCCTGCGACACGTGCGCAGCCGAGGTCCGATCGTTTCGCAGTGCGGCCGACGCGCTGCCGTACGCGCTGCCGCAGGTCGACCCTCCGAGTGCCTTGCGCGCCCGTGTCCTCGCGGCCGCGGGGCATCCCCTGTCGGGCCGGGCTGCCGGGCCCGACGCAGGCCGGGCGCCCGCGTTCAGTATCTGGCAGTCCCGCATCGGCTGGCTGAGCGCGGCGGCGTTGCTCGTCGTATCGGTCGGCGTGAGCGGCTATGCGTTGACGCTGCGCCAGCGGGTCGGCGGCCTCGAGCTTCAACTTCAGGACGCGATCGCACGCGTGACGCGCAGTGAGCAGCAGCTCGCGACGGCGACGGCCTCGGCGGCGCGCGCAGAAGTCCGGCTCGCCGTCATTACGGCGCCCGATCTCGCGCAGGTGGCCCTCGCCGGACAGCCGCCCTCGCCTCGTGCCACGGGGCGGGCATTCTGGAGCCGGACGCGGGGCCTGATGTTCGCCGCCTCCAACCTGCCGCCGCTGCCCTCAAACCGGATCTACCAGTTCTGGGTCGTCACCGCCACCAGCGCGATCAGCAGCGGCTGGACGTTCAGGCCCGACGAGAGCGGCCGCGCCGCTGAGCTCTTTGCGACGGCGCCCGACATCCCGCCGCCGGTGGCGATGGCCGTGACGATTGAACCGGAGGGCGGCGTGCCGGCGCCGACCGGCGACAAGGTCCTGGTCGGCACCACACAGTGAGCGGGTCGGACAGGGTCTTCGCGTTCAGGCCTGTGTCAATCGCTGCGCCAGCATGTACAGGCCGACGAGCGCAATCGCAGCATAGGTCGCGGCGACGCGGAGAGGCGCGTCGGCCCGTGACGTGTGGATCGGGATTGGCCGGCTCTGGCGATCGCCCTCCACCAACTCGGTGATCGTCTCGCGTCGGTCCGAATGCTTCACCGTGAACGGGTACGACACGGACGCCAGCCCGAACGACCAGGACAACGTCCTCGCTCCCTGGAGAACCTCGCCCGCGAGGCGGACCCGCACGCGCTCTGATTCGAACGAGTCTCCTTGCGGAGACGTTGTTGCCTCGACTCGAACGTCGATCCGTTCGACGTGTGGCTCGACCTGCTGTCCGTCGAACCGAAGCGTGATGTGCTCGAGAAGCTTCTCCTGCAGAGACCTGAAACGCGCTTCGTACTGGCCGAGAACGAGGCGGGCCGATCGCGGCTGACCGGCACGCGCCTCGAGCCTTGCGAGGAGCGAAGGAGCCTCGGCCTCGATGTCGACGGCGTAGCGCGTTCCCATAATCGTGGCAGTCACGCTGGCCGTGCCGATTTCGTGAGCGACCAGCGCCGAGCCGGAGTGCAGCGTGCCGGCCGCTGCGACCGCCAGCGCGGCCATGAAGGCGCGCGTCGATGGTGCGGCGTTCATCGCGCGGACGCCGAGGCGTGGTTCGCAGGCAGCTCGAACATGAGCGATGCCCAGAAGCTCTCCCAGTCCACACCCGTGTGCGACGCGGCCGGAATCATGTGCACGGCCCTGATCAGCCACGATCCTTCCCGGGGCAAGCGGAAGATGACCCGGCCCTGCCGGTCTGAACGACTCCTGAGCTTGACCGATGGGTCGCCGCCATTCTGCGCGATGACGAGAGCGCCCTTCAGCGGCTTCCCCTCGTAGAGCAGCATGAAGGGGAAATCCTGACCTGGGGCGGCCAGATAGGGATTTCGTTCAGCCACGAGCTCAACGCGCATCCCGACAGCCCCATCGCGATCGGCAGGCGCTGGCGTACCGCTCGCGATGAGGACTTTCGCGCACCGCGAATACCGTTCGCGCGCGACGCGGGCGTTGGTCTTCGCACGCACTATGGCCTTGACGGCGTCCAGGCCCTCCTCGCCAAGGTACTGTTCGAACGTGTCGGGGGGCAGATCGAGCGCGTGGGGCCGGCTCTGATACGCAATGGTCATCAGTCCCGTCCCCTCGACGCGCAGAATTCCAGCCGGGCTGCCGCCTTCGCGACCCGGAATCGACCGCTCGCCGGACTGGCTCGACACGACGAACCGCTCGAGTGAGGAAGAGTCCCGCGGCACCGGATCGCCGAGCAGATCCTCTCCGACCATGAGGCGCAAGCCGACCAACGCACCCACGCGCGGCCGGAACGCGCTGGGCTCGATCCAGAAATCGTGCGCCGCCAGCGGCGCGCCGAACAAGGCCAGGAAGAGGCCCGGAGCGCCGAGGCCCAGCCATCGCGTGACGGAGTTCTGTCGTTTCATGAGATCGAGCCTCCTCGTCAGGCCGCCCGGACGTCGGCGCCTCCAGGACGTTCTGTCGACTGTCGCCGCGGCCTGATTCGAGGGTGTTCTTCGCGACACGCAACTGGAACCACATTAGTGCGTCGGGTTGGGCGAGCCCGACAGCGGCCCTCGCAGGTAAGGGAACGTGTCCCTGAACAGCCGCAACGATTCATCGCCCGTGATCGTCCCGTCGGGCGTGTACGCAATCGTGGCGCTGATGAGCGCGCCGTCGGTGTACGGCAGCTGTCCTCCCGGCGCCTGCGCGGACGGAAGCAGCACTCCTTCGACCGCGCGAAGCGCGATGTCCACAACGTCGTCTCCGGGTCGGCGGCCGTTCGGGAAGCCCGCGAGGTCGCCAGCGAGCACGCCGAGCGAATCCTGAGCCGCGGGGGCGCGGACCGCCACGGCGGTGTTGAGGCGCAGCATCTCCGATCCGACGACGCCGGGCGGCTCGGTCAGGCCCGGCACGCCCGTGAGGAACACCTGCACGAGGTCCTGGCGCGGTAGCGAGGGAGCGGGCACGCTGAACAGCGCCTGGATGAGCGCGGGCAGCGTGGGATTGGTCACGTAGTGGGCGAACTGCCCGTCGTTTTTCGGCTCGCTCGAGTTGAACAGATCCTTGTCCTTCAGCCCGATCACGACCTCGTTGACGAGTGGATTTCCGAGCCGCGACACCTGCCGGTACTGTCCAGGAGGCGTGGCCCCCTTCCGGAAGCCCGTGTCGCCCCAGAAGACCCTGTTGTCGTTCCTGAGGAGGCTCGCGGTCGTCCAGGCTCCGAGAATGGGCTGCCCCGGCCGCGTGAGGCACGCGATCGGGAGCTCGAGCGCCAACGTCGTGATGTTCTTGTCGGCCAGGTCGTTGGTCTCACCGTTGCGGGGGCCAATGGGGTTGGTATTGATCAGGTCGAACGTCTCGGCCAGGTTTACGACGAAGCCCTCGCGACGCTGGCCGACGAACACGCGTCCGCTCGTGTCGCAGCCTGGAATCTGGATATCGTGGATGTGGCGATCGGCGTACAGGTCGTACATCGCGTTGGGCGGCACCGACGCCAGCGGGTTGTGATCGTCGCGAATCGACTTGTCGCCGATACGGTCGACCGGCTTCTTGAACCACAGATCGCCAGTGCGGGCGTTGACCATGGGCGACGCCGATCCCGTGCGACGGTCGCCGTGGACGAGCGTGACCGTGTAGCGCTCGGTCACGTTCAGAGCGTCCGTGTCGTCGGCGCCGGGCCCGATGCGTCCGACGTTGACGAGCGGCACCGCGACGCTCACGCCGCCGATATCGAGCGAGAGGTCCTTGGCCAGGTTCTGGAAGCGGAATTGAAACGTAAGGTCCTCGAGGGCATCGCCGTTGTTGTCGACGTGGATTTCGTACAGCGCCTCCTCGTCGAGCAGGAAGAAGTTCGGCCCGCCGTACACGTCCTGCAGGGGCAAGTAGTTGGCGATGATGGTGACGAACGCCGATCGGCCGGCCTCGTAGCTGCGGAACATGTAGAAGTCGGTCCCATCGACCTTCGGCGTCTTCGTGATTCGGGGCGCTTCCCGGTGGCTCGATGCCTGGACGCCGACGAAGGCAAGGGCCGCCACGCCCGTTGCCAACACCACGTGCTTCAGCCGCTGTGTCATAGACCCTCCTTCGAGGCCGATCGCACGAAGCTTGTGCGACAGAGGATCTACGACGTGGGAGAGATTCTGGATTGGCGGCGGGAGTGAGTCTCGTGAGTGGATGGGGTACGAGGCCGGATCCGGATCTCTGGATCAGCGTGCTGCCGTCCGCGCCTCGACCTCCAGATAATCCACGAGGCGGACGAACGGGTCGAATCCCACCACACGAGGCGCGTCAGCAACGAAATTCGACAGCGCGTTGATGTCGTAGTAGTACCGCTGCCCGTCGCGGTCGTCCACGATGTACTCGACGCCGCCCACCTCGATGTTCGCGGCGCTCATGATCCGCTCGACGTCGGCCATCACCTCGTCAGAAGGCGTCATACCCTCGACGCGGAGGTTGTTCTTCGGCGCATCCACCGGACACGCCGCACGGTTCAGCTCGACGCCGTCGCTCGTCTGGCAGATGTCCGCGGGGCACAGATTGAAGCTGTCGCCGGCGCTGAACACATTGATGGCGTACAGGTAGCGCCCGCCGAGCACTTCCACGCGGGTGATGTGGCTGCCGCGCGCGTGAATGAATTCCTGGACGAGCGCCGTCTGGTCCAGTCCGAGGTTCAACCGCCCCTCCCGCGACGCCCGTGAGAGATCCGCGCTTCGATCGAACCGCACGATGTTCGCGCCGCTGCCGCCGATATTGGCCTTTACCACCACCGGGAAGCGAAGGCCTTCGGCCGCCTCCAGCGCTTCCTCCGCGTGGTTGATGACCCGCGAGGGCGGAAATGGCAGACCGAGCGACCTGAGCAGCGCGAGCTGCAGTGCCTTCGAGGTCTCTACTCGAAACGCCGCCAGACCGTTGACGACACGGACGCCCAGATACTCCAGGTGCGCAAGGTAACTGAGCGTGTAGAGGATGCTGTGGGCCCGCCCGCGCAGGTACGCCGACGGGCTCATGCGATTGAACACGAGGGCGAGCGTGCGCGCGTCGCCGTTGGCGGCATCGTAGGAATGCCTGGCGGCATCCATCAGGACGTAGGGGGTTCCGCGTCGATCGAGCTCCGCGAAGAGCGGCCGGAACCAGTCAGGATGCTCGTAGTAGATGCCAATCGCTGGAGCCCTGTCCGCCATGATTCTGCCTGCATACTACCACCGCGGTCGGCAACGGCCCGCGGCTGCCAGGACAGGCGACTGCGTCAGGCGAAGGGACCAGCTCAGCTTCGACTTGCGGGCAGCGAAGAACGCCCTCGGAGCGGGGACTCCGTCCCGGACCGTATAATCCGCATGATTCTGACGTGAGTCGTGCCGGGCCGGCGGTTCTGCCGTGTTGTCCGAGGAGGATTGAGTCATGAGACGCGCCCTGCTGCTCGTCGCCGTGCTGTTCCCGCTGACGCCTCCCCTCGCCCGCGCCCAGGACGCCGCGCCTGCTTCTCAACAGGAGCCGCCGGCACCGCAGCGGCGCGATCCGGCGCCGGAGCCACGGCCGTACGACCGCGTCGTGACCGCCGACGCCCGCTCCGACGCCGGCATCTTCACCGTTCATCGCATCGGGGATCGCCTGCTCTACGAGATCCCCGCCTCGGAGCTCGGCAAGGAGTTCCTGTGGGTCAGCCAGATCGCCAGGACGACGATCGGCGTCGGGTATGGCGGGCAGGCCGCCGGCAACCGGGTCGTCAAGTGGGAGCGGCGCGAGAACCGCATCCTGCTGAAGAGCGTCTCGTACGCCATCGTCGCGGACCGGTCCCTGCCGATCGCGAAAGCCGTTCAGGCCGCGAACAACGACACGATCCTCGCGGCGTTCGGCGTCGAGGCGTTCGGCAAGGACGGCGCGGCAGTCGTCGACGTGACGCGGCTCTTCACGACCGAGGTGCCAGAGCTGAGCGTCCGGGGCCGCATCCGCGCCCGGACGTTCGATCCGAACCGATCGTTTGTCGAGCGCGCGGTGTCGTTTCCCGAGAACATCGAGGTCGAGGCGACGCACACGTTCACCTCGCCGCCCGACGCTGCGGGCGAGGGCCGCGGCGGCGGACCCGGACCAGTGCCGGCAGGCGGGCCACCACCAGCCCGCGTCGGAAGCTCGACAGTACTGATGCACTACAGCATGGTGAAGCTGCCGGAGAAGCCGATGATGCCGCGGCTGTTCGACGAGCGGGTCGGGTACTTCACGACCTCGGTCATGGACTACGGGCGGGACGAACATCGCGCAGAGCGCCGGCGCTACATCGCGCGGTACCGCCTCGAGAAGACGGACCCGACGGCGGCGGTCTCGGATCCTGTCAAGCCCATCGTGTACTGGATCGACCCGGCGACGCCGACCAAGTGGGTACCTTGGATCAAGAAGGGCGTGGAGGACTGGCAGCCGGCGTTTCTGGAGGCCGGCTTCCGCAACGCGATCATCGCCAGGGAGGCACCGTCACCAGCGGAGGATCCGGACTGGAGCCCGGAGGACGCCCGTTACTCGGTGATCCGGTGGCTTCCGTCGACCATCGAGAACGCGTCGGGTCCACATATCAGCGATCCGCGGACGGGTGAGATCCTCGACGCCGACATCCAGTTCTACCACAACGTTATGAACCTGCAGCGCAACTGGTACTTCGTGCAGGTCGGTCCCCTCGACCCGCGCGCGGCGCGCCTGCCGCTGCCCGACGATCTGATGGGCCGCCTGCTCGAGTACGTGGTCGCGCACGAGGTTGGCCACACACTGGGCTTCCAGCACAACATGAAATCGAGCTCGACCTATGACGCGGCCAAGGTGCGCGACAAGGAGTGGGTCCGCACGATGGGACACACGCCGTCGCTCATGGATTACTCGCGGTTCAACTACGTAGCGCAGCCCGAGGATGGAATCCCGGCTGACGATCTCATTCCAAAGATCGGCCCGTACGACCGCTGGGCCACGATGTGGGGCTACAAGCCCATTGCCGGCGCGCAAACACCGGACGAGGAGAAGACGACGCTCGACGCATGGGCGCGCCAGCAGGACGAGAGGCCGTGGCTGCGCTTCTCGACCCCGCAGGCGGCCGGGTCGGATCCGGGCAGCCTGACGGAGGCCGTGGGCGACGCCGACGCGGTGGCGTCCACGGCACTTGGCCTCAAGAACCTCGAGCGAGTCTCGACGATGCTCCTGTCGGCCGCCGCGGAACCCGGCGAACCGTATGACGACCTCGACGAGTTGTATGGCCGGCTGCTCGGACAATGGGCCACGGAGCTGACGCACGTGACGCAGCTCGTCGGCGGGTTTCTCTCGCAGCAGAAGCACTGGGGCCAGTCGGGCGTGCGTTTTACGCCGGTGTCGAAGGCCAGACAGGCCGAGGCCGTGAAGTTCCTCAACGATCGCGCGTTTGCCACGCCCAGGTTTCTGATCCGGCCCGAGATTCTCCGGCGCATCGAAGCCGCCGGCGTCATCGGCCGCGTCGGCACGGCGCAGCGGCGCGTCCTCACGTCGCTCCTCGCCTCGAGCCGCATCGACCGGCTGGTCGAGCAGGAAGCCATCGACGGCGCTTCCGCCTACAGTCCGATACAGTTTCTGGCTGACGTCCGCAAAGGGATCTGGCGCGAGCTCGATGCGAGCGGCACGACGATTGGCGCCTCTCGCCGACATCTGCAGCGCGCCTACCTGGACCTGATCGAGTCCAAGCTGAACGGGCCGATGAGGGACGGGAACGAGAGCCGCGCGCTGTTCAGGGGGGAGCTGCGCGCGCTCGACACGTCGATTCGCCGGGCACTCTCCGCGCCGCCCGATCGCCCGACGCGTCTGCACCTCGAGGATGCGCGCGACTGGATCGCGCGCATCCTGGATCCAAAGATCGCGCTCCAGACGCCCGGACCATCGGCCCCGCGCCCGCCCGCGACCACAGTGGAGGAGGACACATCGGAGTGGCCGGAGTCGGGCCTCCGGTGCTGGATGGACGACGTGATCCGTCGTGTGGAGGTCAGTCAGTAGGCCGGGCAGATGTGCGCAGTGCCACCCAATCTCCAGGGGAGCCGGCTCTGCGTATAATGGAAACGCCCCCTTCGGAGTCTACACACATGAAACGCGCGATCCTGGCAGGAGTGTTTGCGATCGTCTCTGCCGCACCGGTCCTCGCGGACGTCGCGATCAAGCAGACGTTGACCGGCAAGGGCATGGGGATGGCGGCCGGCGGATCGACCGTCACCTACATCAAGGGCATGAAGATGCGCTCCGACACCGTGACGGGCGATACGACGCGCACCACGGTCTTCGACGTCGACGCGCAGAAGATGTACATCTTCGACTCCAAGAAGAAGGAAGCCGACGTCTGGGACATGCAGGCCTTCGGCGCGGAGATGTCCAAGAGCGTGCAGACCGGCGGCATGAACGCGTCCCTGAAGTCGAACGGACAGACCAAGCAGATCGCCGGGAAGACGGCGAACGGCTACGACATGGAGATTTCGGTGCCCTCCACCATCGGCGGAGAAGGGGGCATGAAGGTGACCGTGATGCTGACGGGACCGATGTGGGTCGTCAAGGGGGCGCCCGGCACGAGCGATTACATGCGCTTCTACAAGGCGGCCGTGGAGAAGGGCTGGATCTTCAGCGACCCGCGGGCGGCCAAGGGCGCGCCCGGCCAGGCGAAGGCGATGTCGGAAATGTACAAGCAGCTGGCCGAGACGGGCGGCGTCCCCTTCGAGACCGAGATGCACGTCAAGATGAGCGGCGAGGGGCCTGCGGCCGGAATCATGGCGAAAATGGGCGGCATCTCCTCAATCAGCACCGTGCAGTCGATCGACACCGCTCCGCTGGCCGACGAGCTGTTCGCACCGCCGACCGGGTACAGGCTGAGCCAGAAGAAATAGGCGGATCGACCCAGCAGTTCATCGGTCGGGGCGCTTGTACCTATCAAGCGGTTCCACGCAGCCTGCGGGCCCGCCTCGACGATCTTGGAGTTGTTCGAACCCCTTACTCCTGCAAGATTTCCCTCAGCCGTGTCAGGAAGTCCCCGAGCGGGCGTTGGTGCGTCGGGCGGACTGCGTGTCGATTGTGGTGCGTGATCAGGGAATCGGCATTCCCGCCCCGGAACAACGCGAGATCTTCAGCCGCTTCGTCCGAGGGGCCGATTCCAAGGCGAGGCGTATCAGCGGAACCGGCATCGGCCTCGCCATGGTCCGCGACATCGTGCGGGCTCACGGCGGAGAATGAGGGCAAGTAGTCGGGCCCTGGAGTCACCAGCCGCGACACAGCGACGTGTCCCCGGAACGACACGCCACATTTGCATCGAACGCTTCTTCTAGGTAATGTGGCGCCACACGCCCGAGGGAGGTATGACCATGAAATCGAGGCGGCATGGCGTGCTAGGCGTACTCCTCGGTCTGATGGTCCCGGGCCCGGTGGCGGCACACCACTCCTTTGCCGCCCAGTATGACCGGGACAAGCCGGTGACGTTGACGGGCAAGGTGACCAGGCTCGAGTGGACAAACCCTCACGTGTACTTCTACATCGACGTCAGCGATGCCAGCGGACACGTCGTGAACTGGGCCATCGAGGGCAGCAATCCGGCCGGCCTGTACAGAAACGGGTGGCGGCGGGATTCTCTCAAGACGGGCGACCTCGTCACCGTCGAAGGCTGGCTTGCCAAAGACGGCTCGAATCTCGCGAACATGAGAACGGTTCTTCTCGCCGATGGCAGACAGGTCTTTGGCGGGTCCTCCGGTGGCGACCAGCGGTAGGCGTCTCCTGGGGGCAGTCGTGGCGGCGAGTGGGTTCGCCTTCCTTGCTACGCCGCCTCCGCTCGCTCAGGCGCCGGCCTCAGGAGCTCCGTCTGACCTGAGCGGCATCTGGCGCAACCAGTACACGCCGGACCTTGCGCAGGCCCTGGGGAGACAGCCGCCCTTCACTCCGTACGGAGCAGAGCGATGGAGGACGGTCGACACTTCCAAGGACCCCACGGGGTTCTGCCTGCCGCCTGGTCCGTCCCGTGCGTTCACGGCGCCGTTTCCGTTCATCCTGGTTCAACACCCGAAGGCCATCGGGCTGCTGTTCGAGTACCAGACGATCTGGCGCATGATCTACATGGACGGTCGGCGCCACCCGGAGGACATCAGCGACTATCCCGAGTTCATGGGCCATTCGATCGGCAGCTGGGATGGCGACACCCTCGTCGTCGACACGGTGGGGATCGACGAGCGGAGCTGGCTGGACACAGCGGGCCACGAGCACAGCGGCAAGCTGCACCTGACCGAACGCTTTCGCAAGGTCGGCGAGAACACCCTCACGTGGACCGTTACGTTCGACGACCCGGTGTTTTTCTCCAGGCCGTGGTCGGTGACGCGCACTTTCACGCGGTTCGACGACGCGAAGGATCGGATCCTGCCGTACGTGTGTACCGAGAACAACAAGGACGTCGAGCACCTGAGGCCCCATCAACCGAATCTGTCTTACAAGTACGAACCGGAGCCCAAGTAGCGGCCCTTTGCCGCCCACACGCAGCGCTTGACCGATGGCCAGGCCGACTGTAGGTGACCACTCCCGGCGACAACGATGACAGCACCGAGTGAACGCACCTGGATTGTCGTGCTGGTCTCAGGGTTTCTGGGCCTGATGGTCGACGGCATGGATCTGATGTTCCTGTCGTACAGCCTTCCGGCGCTCATCGAGGATTTCCAGATCTCCAGGGTGCAGGCCGGGGCGTTGGCGACCTACTCACTCCTTGGCATGGCGATCGGCGGGTTGGCCGGTGGGTGGGCCGCCGATCGGTACGGCCGGGTGCGCGTCGTCGTCTGGACGATGCTGCTGTTTTCGGTCGGCACCGGCACGTTGGGCCTGACAGAGAACTACTGGCAATTCGCACTGGTGCGGTTTGTCTCGGCGATGGGCCTCGGCGCCGAGTACGTCGTGTGCAATACCTTGATGGCAGAGTACGTGCCGACTGAGCGCCGCACGACCGCGCTCGGAACGCTGCAGGCCGGCTGGTCGGTCGGCTACGTCGTGGCGACACTCCTTGCCGGCGCGATCGTCCCGTCATACGGTTGGCATCCACTCTTCCTGACCGCCTTCGTGCCTATAGCCGCTGGATTCCAAGCGACTATCGTGTC
>CAZCEL010000020.1:0-9055 GCA_964497175.1 uncultured Bifidobacteriaceae bacterium | reverse complement strand
CTGACCGCCTTCGTGCCGGTCATGTTGGCGCTCTACATTCGCCGGGTCGTGCCCGAGCCCCCGAGCTGGCACAAAGCCGCGGGCGTGCGCGCCGCGACGGCCGCGCCGGGAACGTGGCAGACCCTGCTGGCGCATCCCCGCGACCGTCGGACGTTCATGCTCTGGACCCTGACCTCGTGCTTCCTGCAGTTCGGGTACTACGGCGTGAACAATTGGCTGCCGACCTACGTGGTGAACGAGCTGAAGTTCAATTTCACGCAGATGACGGGCTACCTGGTCGGCACCTACGTCGCGATGATCCTCGGCAAGATCATCGCCGGCTATCTGGCCGACCTGGTCGGCCGACGCTGGATGTACGTCTTCGGCGGGCTTGCGACCGCCGCCTTTCTGCCAGTCATCGTGACGCTTCACACGCCGGCGAACATCATCGTGCTGCTCACGATCTTCGGCTTCCTTTACGGCGTGCCCTACGGCGTGAACGCCACGTACATGACGGAAAGCTTCCAGACGCACAATCGCGGGACCGCCGTTGGCGGCGCCTACAATATCGGGCGCGCGGGCGCGGCGCTGGCCCCGACGCTGATCGGCGTCATCGCGACCCAATACTCCATCGGCCTCGGTTTGATGACGATGGGCGGTGCGTACCTGCTGACCGGACTCATCCCGGCCCTGTTCATTCCGGAGAAGATCTACGATCCGCAAGCAGCGTTCGCCGAGCCCGCGGCCTACGCGCCACGGGCATGAAGTCGGCGACTCGACTGACGGCCAGGGCCTCCCTGACACGATCCTGACAGTCGTCACACGTCGGCCGGACGGACCGGCGCTATCCTTTGCAGCACGCCATGGAGATCAGACATTGGCTGCGGCCGCCGCGGCCCCTGCCCGTCGTCTTTCTGGCCGTCGCACTGGTGTCGGGTGCGACCCTCGGATGGCTGGGGTGGCTGCTGCTGAAACAGGACGCCGCGCTCGCGGTCCAGCGGCAGCAGGACGCGCTCGAGCAGGCGGCCGACCGCGCGGCGGCCTCGATGCAGCGGTCGATCGGGAACCTCCTGAGCGATGCCAGCGTGGCCCCCGGCCCGGACTCGCAATTGGCTCGGTACGAAGGCTGCGCCCGATGCCGACGCGATCGCACGTGCCGACGCCGTCGCATGGCTCTGGCAGAAACGCGACCTCACGGCGCGGCGCGCCTCGTTCGACCTGCTCGACGGTTCGGCGCTGGCCGCGTCGCAGGCCACCCCGGCCGGTCTGGATGCGGTCGTGGCAGGACCGGCGTTTCTCGCCGCTCTCTGTGCTGGCGCCGTTCCCGCTCATTTCCGCTGTGCGCTCAGCCATCCCGACGGGCGCACGCTGGTTGGCGATCGGCCTCCTGTCCGCCTATTCGCCACGCGGATCGGCTGCCGTCGGACGAGATGCGCCGCAGGTCCTACCGCGTCCTGGTGCGCGACACCGATCGCCTGCGACGGCTGGTCGAAGATCTGCTCGACTTCGGCCGGTTCGAAGCGGGGGCCGCCACGCTTCGGCTCGAGACGCTCGACGTGGCTGCGCTGGTACGTTCCACGGTTGCGGACTTCCAGGAACGCGCCGCTCAGGATGGCTTCACGGTCGAGCTGACGGGTGCTCGGCAGGCCGTCAGCGTCGAGGGGACGCGGAGCGAGGACGCAGCGGCCAACTCGCTCTGGCTGGTGCCGGTGAACGGTGGACAGCCGCGGAAACTCGAAATCGACGTCAGCGGATGGATCGTCGGTCAAGGCATCCGCCTCCACCCCAGCGGCAAGCAGATCGCGTACTCTACCGGACAGGATTCGCGGGACGTGTGGGCGCTCGAAAGCATCCGGCAGATGTTGAATCGGTGGAAGTAGCGCGCTCCAGGCTTGCGAGGTCGCGTCTGGCCAGCGCCTCGATCTGTCGATGGGCTTGGTGCCCCCACCTGGGGGCACGCCTATGGTAGACTGCGGCGCATGGCGCAACTCAAGGTTCGACAGCTGGACGATCACATTGCGGGCGCCCTGAAGCGGCGCGCCGAAGGCCGGGGTGTCTCGCTCGAGGAAGAGGTCCGGTCGACCCTCGCGGCATCGGTCTCTGCTCGCCGCGCGGCGTTCGAGCGGCGGGCGCGCGCGCTGCGAGCGGCGTCGGGCGGGCCGGGCAGTCGGTCGCTCGACAGCGCCCGAGTCATTCGACGAGAGCGCGATGCCAGTGGCTGATGAGTCGATTCCACCGCTGGCCGTGCTCGATGCCTCGGTCGCGGTTCGATGGGTCGTCGCCGAGCGAGGCAGCGAAGAGGCGGCCGGTCTGCTGGCGCGGCCGGTCGGCTGGCTCGCGCCCAGGCTCATGCTCACCGAAGCGGCGGGTGCACTGCGTCGGAAGACAGCCGGCGCCGAGCTCGATGCGACGCTCGCCGCACAGGCGATGGACGCGCTCGTGGATGGCGTCGAAGGAGGACTGATCCACCTCGCCGACGATGAAACGCTCGTTTCGGCCGCGCTCCTGCTGGCGATCGGCCTGAAACACCGTGTGCCGGATTGCATGTATCTGGCGCTCGCCGAACGCGAAGGCGCGGCGCTGGCGACAGCCGATGCGCGCCTGGCATCGCTCGCGAAGTCGCGCGGCATCGAAGTGTGGAAGGTGCCGGCGGCATGACGTTGACCAACCAGCGCCGGCCCTCGGACGGCCGGTTCTACAATTTCTCCCCAAAGTTCAGCTTCCAGGATGCCCGGGAGACCGGAGACACCGCGACCGACTTCGGGAGCGAAGGGGGCGTAGACGCGCTGGCCGGCGGCGGGCAGTAGCCGTCCCTGGTGATCGTGTGATGCCCAGTCAATCAACTTTAGGGAGGTCTCACGGTTAGCATGACGCTCGTTCTCTCAGCCCCTCCTCACAGCCAGGGCTTCTCGTCGCCTGTGTGGTGGCCGCGAGGCTATTTTGAGCACTGCGGCCGCGGCTCCAGATCTTCGGGCATCTTGAACGGTCGTTCACGGGCGACGAGAAGACTCTATCTCGCCCGGGAGCGTGCGATGTCTGCCAGCATGTCGGGCTTCGCATTGTCTCGCTCTAGATGTGGGTACCGCTCACCCTCGTGATACCCAATACGGTGCGTGCGGTAGGAGTCGCCGCTCTCGACGATCAGCTCGATGGTTTCGGCCGTTCCCTTTGCCAGCGTAATGGCCGATCGGATCTGATCGAGCGTGAATCGCCGGCCGTTCACCGCAATGATCTTTCCACCCGGCAACACACCCGCCTGGTCCGCTGGGCTGTCCGGAACGAGGTCCATGATGCTGCCGGTTTCGTTCATGATTAGCCCAAGCGTTGACGACAGGTCGATGAACTTGAAGGCCTGTTCAGAGGCACGCAGCCACTCGTTGGGCGTTTCGTTGTAGACAAGCTTCCAGCCCGAATTCTCGATGCCACCGAGCGGTGCGCCAGGAGCGACTTTGCCGATCCGCCGCTCAAACAAGGCGCTCCAATCGAACGCAGCGACCTCATTGAGCGTAGTCACCATTTCCTCGAGTGTGTAGGCCCTGATGGACCGGGGGCCTGACTGCCCGCCGTGGAACCGTTTGCAAAAATCGTCGATGGAGCGTTGTCCTCGCGTCTCACGGCGAATGAGCGTATCGACCTCCAGCCAGATCAGCTCGGACTCCGTGTAGAAGTCGACGCTGCGACGCAGGTTCGTCCACTCCGCCGGAGCCCCGTAGAGGATTTGTGCCGCGACCGCCGTGTCGCCAAGTGGCCTCCAGTTACGACCGGACTGCAGCTGCATTCGGGCGGCCGTCAACGCGAGGGAGCTACGGTAGTCCTCGATCGTTTCAAGCTCGCTGCGGACGGCGAGAAGGTTGCCTAAGTACTCGGTAAGCCCCTCGTACACCCACAGAAGATCACCCCTCATGGGCTGCTCGTAGTCTTGAGTGGTCAATCCTGCTGGGCGTCGGTGCTTCCCGTTCCAGGAATGAACATACTCGTGCGACAGAAGGCGGGGGAGAAATCTCGAGAGCGTCTTGTCGATTAGAGTGTTTTCGGGAACTCGATCATCGCTGGACTCGTGGTGCTCCAGGCCGAAGTGGGCGACCTGGTCGCTTAGCGTGACAAGCCATCGATAGTTGCGGTAGTGGCGGGTTCCGAAGAGCGCGATTGCCTCATCGACCAGCCGGCTGTAGCGAGCCGCAAGGTCGGGCTTCGACTCCAGAGCCTTCGCGGTGTCTGCGACGATGTCAATCTGATGCGTGCCTTCAGTGCCTGTCGACAGAGCGATCGTCTTGAAGTGTCGGCCTGCGAGGACTGGCGAGTCGATGAGCGTCGTCAGTGACACCGGCTGGAAGTCGATCCGTTCTGCGGATGCCGATGCTATGGGCAGTGACGTGCTGTACTTCCAACCAGTCGGCAGGCGCAGCGTCGCTCGCACCTGCACATCGTCTGACCTCCTGCCGCGCGGATAAAGCAGGAGTTGGTTCCAAGAGATCATCGAAACGTTTTCGGTGCCGGACGCTCCGGACGAGAAGCCTGCCGCACCGGTCGTCAAGCGGAAATCGAACTCCGCTTGCACCTGGCTTACGCCATCCGGCACGTCCACCCGAAACGCGAACACCTCTTGAGGGTCACGATGCCAGTTCAACGTTTGGTCGTCTGCGTGGAACCTCATCCCAACGACGTTGGCAATCGGACCAGTCGGGCTATGCTCGCCGGGAATCCATTTCGGGTAGAACAGGTCCATTTGGCCGGGCGACGCTGCCAGGACGATGCGTGTGTGAAGCATCCGACGCGGCGCTTCGGACGCATCGACCTCGAGTTGGATGAGCGGGGATGACTGCCCGACGACACCGGGTGTACAAGTCGCGACCACGATCGAAACGAGAGTCGCTCGACATAGACTGATCGGGGTCATGGGCGGCCTCCATGAAAAGCGACGTTGCTCCATCAGGATATGTGGCGGACAATGTTACCGGCGATATGCCGCCAAGTGGCTTCCGAAACACCGGAGAGAGGGCCGGGTGTTGGTGCACGAAACGTTCGCGAGTTGGAACCAGATCGCGGGTTGCCTACGCCGACTGGACGCGCTCCGAGCGACTGCACAACCCGGCCTGACCCTCGCATAGAGGTTGGCGGTGATGGCCAGGCTGGGCAGGCGACCGCCGGCCTGAGGGCTCCTGCCGCCCCGGTCATCCACGCCACCCGTGGGTAGCAGGACGTATGGAATACGTAGGGTATGACAAAGGTCACGGTCTACCTCCCGCCGGAGCTCAAGCGGGCCTTGAGGAGCCTCGCCGCCGAGCGCCGGTGCAGCGAGGCCGAGCTGCTTCGAGAAGCTGTCTCGTAGCTCACGAGCGAAGCCGGGGCGCCGCTCCCCAGGCTACCGCTCTTCCGCTCATCCGGACCGTCGATCGCCGAGCACGTCGACCGCGCGCTGAAAGGCTTCGGCGTCCGGTGATCGTGTTGGACACAGGCGGGCTCCACGCCGCGCTCGACGCCAACGAAGCGCTGCACGGCCGCATAGTCGCGGCACTTGTCGCCTCGACACCTCCGGGCGTTATGTCGCCGCTTGTTCTCGCGGAACTGGACGACCTGATTGGAGATGGAGTCGGTCATCACGCGCAGGTGGCTCTCATCGAGATTGACTTGATGCGTGCGCCCGGCAACACACGCTGAGTCCCAAGAGATCGCGAGGCACGATGAGCGACGAGAACCAGGACGACACGACGAATTCAGTCAACGTTCACGCCTGGGTGCGTTGGTATCTGTCCGGCATGCTGGCGGCGCAGATGCTGGCGCCGATGGCGGCTCAATCACCCACGTCACCCCGCGTGCCCAACCCGACGGTGAGCGCCGTGATCACCGGCGGCACACGCGGGCAGCCCTTCGGGGCCTTCCCGCCAGGACAGACGCCTCCCGGCTTTGTGGAAGAAGAACGGTTCTTCTCCGGAACGGCGACGTCGTACGCGAAGGTCGGCGAGTGGACGGTCGACGGCGCGTGGAGTGCGAGGCCGGCTGGAAGCGCGGAGTATCGCGTCCGTATGCTCGTGAGGCGGCCGACGAGTCCAGCGCGGTTCAACGGCATTCTCGTCGTCGAGTGGCTCAACGTGACCGCCCAGGCCGAGGGCGCAGCCGACTACACGCAGATGCAGGAGGAGCTGGTTCGGGGCGGCTACGCCTGGGTCGGAATCGGCGCTCAGGCTGTCGGGGTCAACGCCCCCCGCACGGGACTCAAAGCCTGGGATCCCTCGCGCTACGACACGCTTCTGCATCCCGGCGATGCCTTTTCGTACGACATCTTTTCCCAAGGCGCACAGGCGCTTCGGCGCCCCGGGAGCGTCGACCCGCTTGCCGGACTGCGCGTGACGAAGATGCTGGCGAGCGGTCGCTCCCAGTCCGCATTCCGCCTGGTCACGTACATCAACGCCGTGCATCCGCTGGCGCGGGTGTTCGACGGCTACTTCGTCCACAGCCGGGGCGCGAACGCATCTGGCGTGTCCGCCGAAGGGATGGCGAGGGACCAGGAAGGGCCGATTCCTCAGGGTGCGCGCATCCGGACCGATATCGATGTGCCCGTATTCGACCTGCAGACCGAGGGCGACATGGTGGCGCTCCGCTCGCATCTCACTCGACAGGATCCGAACCCTCACTACAGGCGGTGGGAGATTGCTGGCGCGGCACACGCCGAAACCCCGCGGTGGGTCGTGGCGGTGCCGCCGCCGCTCGACATGGGACAGGGGTGCCAGGATCCCGTCAATGCTGCGCCGCACCATGCTGTCGTCAAAGCCGGCCTGCATGCGCTGACGCGCTGGGTGCGCGACGGTGTCGTCCCGCCCCAATCGCCCGCTATCGAGCTCGGCGATCCGGCCGCCCCCGATCCCGTTCTGCGCGACGAGCACGGTCATGCCAGGGGCGGCATCCGCCTCGCCGAGCTGGAGGCGCCGACCGCCCTGCTCGATGGCCGTGCGAACGCGGTCGCCCAGGCCGCGCAGGGCGCCCAGAATTTCTGCTTTCTCTTCGGGCACACGGTCCCGTTCGACCGCGCAAAGCTGGCTGCCCTGTACCCCACGCACGAAAGCTTCGTGAGGAAGTTCAAGGCGGCGGCCGATGCGCTCGAACAGCAGGGGTACTGGCTGAAGGGGGAAGCTGACCTGGCCAGGCAAGCCGCAGAAGACTCTCACGTAGGAAAGTGAGATCGCCGCGGTGCTCAAGGGCAAATGATCGACCTCCGCGCGTTGGTCAGGGCTGCGCCCTCGCGAGCAGGGCCCGCCGCGTGCCTTCGAGTGTAAACGTCAGCGACTCGCGCGGAATGCCAGTCACGAACGGCTTGATGATCCACCCGAGCCCGGCCGGGATGCCCCGCGTCAGCGTGATCGATTCGCACTCGACGTACGTGCCCCCGTCACGTTGCAGAAAGCGCCAGTAAGTGTTCAGCCTCCAGAGAAAACCGCCGTCGCGGCCGACAGGCTTCTCCTTTTCGTCGGGCGTGCCCGGCTCCTCGACCTCTGCCACGCGCGTGCTGCGAATCTGGCTGCTCAACCGGTCCGGGCCGTGGCGGACGAACTCCGCCGTTGACTCCGTGTTGACAGTGACGGCAATCACCTTCTTCATATAGAACCGCAGGAACACGCGAAAGCGGTCTCCGTTCCGCTCGAGCGTCTTCGCCTGAACCACAGCGGGTCGGAACAGCGTGGCGTGCGTGTCGTAGTCCTGCAGCAGCGCCACGGCGGCGTCCACACTCGCGCCGGGAATGAACACGGCGCCAATCCAATGGTGAACCAGGCCGCTCGGAATCTCGATCCGCTTGCCCTCGTTGGTCACCTGCAGCCGATCGATCACGACCTCGCCGCGCTGGAGCTGTTGGTCGATCTCCCTGAGCCGGTCGGCGTCCGCGTTCCTTCGGATCCGGAGGAACTCTCCCGACGCGGAGACATCGCGGGCAATCGCGGCTTCGGTCGCCTTCTCGTACCGCTCGAAGCCTGCGACCGTCGCGGGCTTCAGCTCGGCGGCACCGATCGCGGCCGCCGAGGCCACGACAACGCCGGCGGCGAGCAGTCTGCGGCGCATTCCCGGTGCCCGCCGTCTGGCACGCTGCATCGAGGTCATCGGCGCCTCTCGAGATCACCACTGCCACCTGGAGCAGGCGGCGTTCACCGAACAGGCTACAATCTGGGGCCACCTCGATTCAACAACAGGAGTGTTCATGCGAAGGACGCTGGCCGGCACGGTCGTCATGCTGTTCGTACTGCCCGTGCTGCTGGCCCAGGACTACCGGCCCAGCTGCACGAGCTGCCCTGCCACCTACATCGGCAACGAGGAGATACAGGCCTACGTGACGCGGGCAATCGCCAATCGCATCGTCGATCAGCAGGTCCGCGCACTCGACATCGGCAAACCCAACGTGGCCGTCGGCATCGTGCACCGCGGACGGCTGGAGGCGCCGGCGCCCAACTCAGTGGCCGAACACGATCTGGTGAGCGAGGTCTATCACGTGATCGATGGGTCGGGCACGCTCCTGACCGGCCCCGACCTGGTTGATGCCAGACGACGGCCGGCCGACAACGAGGCCGTGCGGATGCTCAACGGCCCGGGCCACAACGCCGCGTCGATTCGCACTCCGGTGACCCACCAGCTCAAGGCCGGCGACGTCGTCGTCATTCCGGCCGGCACGGGACATTGGTTTACGAAGATCGACGATCACATCACGTACCTGATGATCAGGATCGATCCTGACAAGGTGACGCCGCTCAAGGACGAGGCGGCATCCAAGGCCGACCTGGCGAGCCTGCCGCGCGGGCGTGGAGGCGCCCGCCAGTAATGATGGCCTGTCCGGGCGGTAACCTCAGTGTCTCTCGAAATTGGAACGGCGTGGAACTCGGAGCCGTTCGCGCAGAAAACCCTCGCAGCAGGCCGCGCGGACGCCAGACGGCGAAACGTCCTGAAGGCGCCGAAATCCGCGCGGGGCTCGGTCGAGTGCGACGCGTGACCAGCCGGGCGATCGCTACGTCGGCAACGTGAAGGCGAGGTACTCGCCCGAATACACCCCGCCGCTGACCGCGACGACGATGTACTGCCGGTCATCGATCCGATACGT
>CAZCEL010000019.1:0-21844 GCA_964497175.1 uncultured Bifidobacteriaceae bacterium | reverse complement strand
GATCATGCCTAGTCTCGTGGGCTCGGAGATGTGTATAAGAGACAGGTCCTGGCCTTGGAGGCAGATGCGTGATTGACAATGCCATCGGCTTGATTCCTGCGGCGGGCAAGGGTGTCCGCCTCGGTCTTCCGTACCCGAAGGAGCTCTATCCCATCATCCGCGACAATCGCTACAAGCCGGTCTCGCAGTTCGTGCTGGACAACCTCGTGACGGCCGGCGTGAAGGACGTGGTGTTCGTCATCAACGAGACCAAGCACCAGTTGATCGGGTACTTCGGCGACGGCCACCGATTCGGCTGCAACGTCGCGTACGTCGTGCAGGAAGAGCGGGCGGTTGAGGGTCAGTCGACGTCTCCCGGACTTGCACATGCGCTGGACGCCGCGTACCACCTCGTGCGCAACCGGACCATCTTTTTTGGCATGGCGGACACGATCATGGAGCCGCGCGATGTCTTCGCGCGGGCCTGGTCCCAGGCGCCCGAAGCGGACGTCATCCTGATCCTATTCCCGACCTCCCGGCCCGAGAAGTTTGGCATGGTCCGAATGAACGGTCGAGGACTTGTGGCGGAGATCATTGACAAGCCGCGCCAGACGACGCTCCAGCAGATGTGGGGATGCGTCATATGGCGGCCTCGATTCACCGAGCACCTGCACGAGTGCGTGTGCTGCCATGGTGTGTCGGACTTCGCGCGCATTCTCAACGACGCCATCGCAGAGGGAATGAGAATTCGGGGCGTCTCGATGGACGACGGATCCTATGTGGACCTGGGAACCTTCGAGGAAATCACCGAGCTCGACCAGGAATCGCGCCAGCCATGACAGGGTCCACAGCGGAGGCATCGATGAAGTTGGCGACTGTGACGAAAAGCGAGGCTCCTGGAACAGGCTCGGCGGCCTTGCGGCCGTCCGCCTCAGTGCCGACCTTCGCGGTAGTGCTCGTGTGCTGGAACAACAGGAGCTACCTCGAGCCCTGTCTGCGTTCGCTGTACGACGCCGGGCTGCGTCACACCTTCGAGGTGGTCGTCGTGGACAACGGATCGACCGACGGCAGCCAGGACATGCTGCGCGAGCAGTTTTCGCAAGTCGCCATCGTACAGAACGCTTCGAACGTCGGCTTGGGTCGCGCCAGCAATCAGGGTATCGAGGCCACCGAAGCGCCGTTCGTATTGCTGCTCAACAACGACACGCTGGTGAACGCCCGGTCGCTCGATGCCATGGTGGACCTGATGGCCTCTACGCCCCGCGCCGGTGCGGTGGGCGGGACGTTACTGAACGAGGACGGATCGTTTCAAGCAGCGTACAGTCGCTTCCCGTCGCTCGTCGAGGAGTTTCTGATCGCGACACGACTGGGTGAGCTGTTGTGGGATGGCTATCCCGCCCATCTGAAAGCGCGCAGCGTCAGGCGTGTCGACTGGCTGGGCTCGGCCTGCCTCCTTGTGAGAAGGGCGACGCTGGCCCAGATTGGACTGCTCGACGAGGGTTACTTCATCTACGGCGATGAAACCGATCTCGCGTTCCGCATGGTCCAGGCCGGTTGGGAGGTGCACTACGTGCCCGACGCGACGACCATTCACTTCGGCGGCCGTAGCATGGACAGGTGGCGCCGCCGCAAGATGGTCTATCGCGGAAAGATGCTCTTCTTCCAGAAGAATTACGGTGTTGTCAAGCAGCTCCTGCTCAGGACGATGCTCGGTGGGCTCACCGTCCTGAAAGTCGTGGTGTGGTCGCTCGCCTGGGCCGCCCCGATCTGGCGCGAGCGCGCGCGGAGGGAGCTGACCTCCAATGCCGAGGTTCTTCGCCTGTGTGTCAGGCTCAAGTGACGTCGACCCTTGCGCATCATCTTCCTGTCGCAGCTCCTGCCGCTGCCGCTTGATGCCGGCCCGAAGATCCGGGCCTTCTATGTGCTGCGGCATCTCGCCGAGGCCGGCCACGAGGTGACGCTGGTGACCTTCCTCAGGCCAGGGGATCGTGACGCGGACGTCCGGGACGTCGCTCGATTCTGCCGTTCGGTGGAAACCGTGCCGCTCGTCAGGTCGCGGGCCAGGGACGTCAGGGACCTTGTCGCCAGCGTCGGGTCATCGACCCCGTTCCTGATTCGACGCGACCGCTCCGCCGCCATGACCGAGCGCCTCGGGAGCCTGGCGAGATGTCGGACCTTCGACGCGCTGCACGCCGACCAGTTGTGGATGGCGCCCTACGCAGCCCGGCTTCAGGTGGGGCTGCGCGTGCTCGATCAACATAACGCCGTGTTCCGCGTTCCCGAGCGGCTCGCACGGAACCAGTCGAATGGACTGCTTCGGTACGCGCTCCGGCGCGAAGCGGCCAAGCTCGAGACGTTCGAGCGTGCGATGTGCGCGTCGTTCGACCGCGTGGTCTGGGTCAGCGAGGATGATCGCGCCGCGTTCAGGGGCCTACCAAGTGGTACCGGCGAGAGGGTCATTCCCATCGCCGTGGACCCGACGGCGCGCGAGCCGTTGCAGCGCTCCCGCCCGCACCGTGTGACGTTCCTTGGCGGTTTGCACTGGCCGCCCAACGCCGAAGGCGTGCGATGGTTCATGCGACGCGTATGGCCCACTGTGGCTGCCCGCGTTCCCTCGGCGGTGCTCACCGTGATAGGCAAGGGTTCGGCGCGAGCGTTTGGCAGGATGCCGCCAGGACCCGCGGTCGAGGTCACCGACTACGTGCGTGATCTGACCAGATACCTGAGCGAGACGGCCGCCTTCGTTGTACCCCTCAGGACCGGTGCCGGTATGCGGGTGAAAATCCTCGATGCCTGGACCTGGGCGCTGCCGGTCGTCTCGACCACGATCGGCGCCGAAGGCATTGTCACCAGTCCCGGGGAGAATCTCATTGTCGCCGACGAGCACGAGGTGTTCGCCGACAGTCTCACCCGAGTCTTGAAGGACAGGGCACTGGCCGCAAGACTGGGGGCGAACGGCCGCGCGACGGTCGAAGCCCTCTACGACTGGCGCAAGGTGTACCCCGCGTGGGACCAGGTGTACCACTGAACGTCCTGTTCGTGGTGCCCTATGCGCCGACCCGCATTCGGACGCGCCCGTACCACTTCATCCGGGCGCTCGCAACTGCGGGTCACCGATTGACCGTGGCAACGGTCTGGAACGACGCGGAGGAACGGGACACAGTGCAGGAACTCGAGACGATCGGCGTGCGAGTGCTTGCCGAGCGCGTGCACCGGGCGCGCTCGGCGTGGAACTGTCTACAGGCACTGCCGACTGGCGATCCGCTGCAGTCTCGCTACAGCTGGAGCCCGCGGCTGGCTCGCCGCCTGGCTCAAATCGTGCGAGAGGAGCCACCTGACATTGTGCACGTCGAGCACCTGCGAGGCGCGCGCTACGGTCTGGCCCTCAGGGCCTCCACGGAACCTAACGCCAACCGGCCCGCGATCGTCTGGGACAGTGTGGATTGCATCAGTGGTCTGTTCCGGCGGGCCGCCCGCGAGAGTCGGACGCTCGCAGTACGCATTGCAGCGACTGCCGAGCTGCGGCGGACCGAGCGATTCGAAGGTTGGGCGCTCAGCCAGTTCGACCACGTGGTCGTCACTTCGGCGGTCGACCGCGAGGAGCTGCTCCAGCTGGCGCCGCGCATGCCGCCCGTCGCCAGGCCTGCGCCCGTTGACGTAGTTCCCAACGGTGTGGACCTCGACTATTTCTCGCCGCCCTCGGATGCGCGCGACTCGATGACGCTCGTGATTACCGGAAAGATGAGCTATCACGCGAACGAGGCCGCCGTCGTCGGCTTCGTCGACGAGATCATGCCGCTCGTCTGGACCGACGTGCCGTCGGCGACGCTGCTGATCGTGGGCAAGGACCCGTCGCCCGCAGTGCTCCAGCTCGCCGAGCGCCGCGCTTCTGCATCGGGCGGAAACGGGTCGGAGTCAGCCGGCCGCGTGCGAGTCACCGGCACCGTTCCGGATCTGCGCCCGTTCCTGCGTCGTGCGACGCTGGCAGTCGCGCCCATTCAGTACGGCGTCGGGGTCCAGAACAAGGTGCTCGAAGCGCTGGCCTGCGGGACACCGGTCGTGGCGACGCCGCAGGCGATCTCGGCGCTCGAGGTCCGGTCGGGCGACGAGTTGATCGTTACGTCGAGCTCGCAAGATCTCGCTCGCACCATCGTGTCGCTGCTGCGAGATCCACAGCGTCGGGCGCGCCTCGCGCAGGCGGGCAGGGAATTCGTCCAACGCTGTCACGACTGGCATGCTGTCGCGTCCAGGCTGACGAGCATCTATCGTGATACCCGACCGCACTGACAACGTCCCGCGCACCATGCTCGCGCTGTGGATCGTGGTGGCCGCCGGGACGGCCATCAGGATATCGGTGGCCGTGTACCTCGGCGATACCGTGACGCCTTTACCCGGGATCTTCGATCAGATTTCCTACGACACGCTCGCGCTGCGCGTGCTCGACGGACAGGGGTTCAGCTTTCCGGTCCCGTGGTGGCCGGCTACAGGAGCCGGCGAACCCACGGCCCACTGGAGCTATCCGTATGTCCTGTTTCTGTCCGGTGTCTACGGCGTTCTCGGTCCACATCCTCTCGCGGCCAGGCTGATTCAGGCTCTGATCGTCGGGATTCTGCACCCGACGCTGACCTTCTTGGTCACCCGCCGAATCTTCGGTCCCAGAGTGGCGATCGTGGCCGCCGCCGCTGCGGGCGGGTACGTGTACTTCATCTACTATTCGGCGGCTCTGGTGACCGAAAGCCTCTACATGGTGGCCCTTCTGTGGATGATCGACCGGGCGCTGGGGCTCGCCGATCCCGGCGAACACAACCGGCGCCCGCTCGTGAGATGGATCCTGTTCGGCCTTGCCGCGTCCACGGCCGTGATGCTGCGTCAGTTGGTTCTGCTGGTCGTCCCCGTCATCCTCGCTTGGATCTGCTGGCGACGTATCGTGACCGCGCACATTGGGCAGTCGACCAGTGACCGAGCGTCATCGTGGGCGGCGGGCGCTGCGGCCAGCCTCGCGGTCATCGCTGTGGTGGTCCTCCCCTGGACCGTCCGCAACTACAGGGCGTTTCATGAGTTTGTGCCGCTCAACACGAACGCAGGGTTCGCGTTCTACTGGGGCAACCACCCGGTCCATGGCACGCGCTTCGTCCCCCTGCTCGAAGGGGACACCTACAAGCAGCTGATTCCACCTGAGCTCGGCGGCCTCAATGAGGCAGCGCTGGACAAGGAGCTGATGCGTCGAGGCTTCCGGATCGTTGTCGACGATCCGCTCCGTTTTCTGGAGCTGTCGGCCAGTCGGATCAGGGAGTTCGTCAAGTTCTGGCCGACGCGTGATTCGAGCCGCGTGAGCAACTACGCCCGAGTTCTGTCATTCGGCTTGTTCCTGCCGTTCATGTTGGTGGGGCTGCTTAACACGTTTGTCGGCACCGCTCGGTCTCCCGGTACGGCGGCTTCGCGAGACGGCGCGGTGCTGCTGGTTCTCGTATCGGGCGGCCTGTCGCTCATCCACCTTGTGAGCTGGACGCTCGTCCGGTACCGCCTGCCGGTAGACGCCCTGATGCTGCCATTCGCGGGGTACGCCCTCGTGGGGTTGAGTGCTCTGCTTCCGTGGTTCCGAAGGCTCGGTTCGGCGGGACCCGTGCCGGGTGTCTCCGGCGATCAGGCGCGAGCCGCAGAGACAACGTCGTGAGGACCTACTCGCGTGCCCTTCCGTGCGCCACCAGTGCGCCCGCCTCACCGCGCGCGAGCCGATACTCGCTGACAATGCAGCGGTCATTTCTGTCCGCCTGGCTCGTGGCCACCGACGCCCTGGCGCTGGCGGCTGCGTTCGGACTCGCGTACTTCATCCGGTTTGAGCTCCAGTTGACCATCGCCCCCGAAGTGGTGGGCGAATCGTACCAGGGACTGACCGGCCTGCTGATCTTGCTGTGGCTCCTCGTGTTCGGCGTATTCGGTCTGTACGAGTCGCATGCCAGGCTCGGCGGCATTCAGGACTCCGCGCGTACGTTCAACGCGTGCACGACGACGACGATGCTGGTCATCGTAGCGACGTTCTTCGTGCCTCCGTTCGTGATCTCGCGCGTCTGGCTGGTCTCCGTGTGGGTGCTGTCGTTCCTTCTGGTCTCCGCAAATCATTTCCTGGCGCGGAGGCTGCTCTACGCCCTCAGACGGCGCGGCTACCTGCTGGCGCCGGCCGTCATCGTGGGCACGAACGAGGAGGCCGTCAGCCTGGCGGCGTTCCTTGGAGACAGCCAGGCGTCGGGCCTGTGGACAGTCGGCTTCGTCAGGACCCAGGTTGAATCGCCGTCCGGCGACGAGCCGTCCGTGCTGGGCTCCACGCGAGAGATCGCATCGATTGTTCGAGAGCACGGCGTGGAGGAGCTGATTGTCGCGATCACCGGAATCGGCCGCGAGGAGCTCCTGCAGCTTTGCGAGGACATCGACGCGCTTCCAGTCCAGTTGCGGCTCTCCTCTGGACTCTACGAGCTGCTCACGACCCGCGTAGAGGTACAGACGCTCGGCACGGTGCCGCTGATGAGCCTGCATAAGATTCGTCTGGAACGAAGCGAGGCCGTGGTCAAGGCGATCCTCGACCGTTCGATCGCCTTCCTGGGGCTTGTTGCGCTCTCACCGGTGCTGCTCCTGGTCGCTCTCTGGATCAGGATCGATTCGAAGGGGCCAGCCATTCATCGCCGCCGCGTACTTGGCGTGGCCGGAAGGCAGTTCGAGGCCTTCAAGTTTCGGACGATGTACCAGAACGGTGATGAGATGCTGAGGGATCACCCACGCGTTGCTGAGGAGCTGCGGAGCAATCACAAGCTGAAGGATGACCCGCGGGTCACCCGTGTCGGTCGGTGGCTGAGGAAGTACAGCCTCGACGAGCTGCCGCAGCTGTTCAACGTGCTGCTCGGCCAGATGAGCCTGGTCGGACCGAGGATGATCGCGCCAGCCGAGGCAGAAAAGTACGGGCGCCACAGGCTGAATCTGCTGACGGTGAAGCCCGGCATCACGGGCCTGTGGCAGGTGTCCGGGCGATCTGACCTGAGCTATGAGGAACGAATCCGGATCGATATGTACTACATTCGCAACTACAGCGTGTGGCTGGACCTCCAGATCTTGTTCGTTCAGACCCTCCCAGCCGTAGTGAGGACCCGCGGAGCGTACTGACCGACGGCTCGGAGTTTGGCCGCGTGAGAGAGTCGGCGATACGGGCTTCCCCACCAGGGCGTGCAGTGGTCCGAGCGAATGCTTGGCCAATGCGCGACGTTCGGACCCGTGGTGCAGACGGTGGCCCGCCATCATCCGTGGCAAGATTGGAGAGAATGACGGCGAAGAGCGTTATCGCGGTCCTGGCGCTGGTCGCGATGTCGTCGGGGTCCGCCCTGGCTGCCCCTGCGATTCAGATCAGCGACATTCAGGTGGTGCCGAGCGCTTCGGTGGCCCGGTACGAGAAGATCGAAATCAGTTTCACGATCACTGGTTCGAGTGCGACGTTCCCGCAATGGCCCTACGATCCGTCACCCCCTAGCGGCGTTCCAACCGGCGTGGGGCTGACGGTCAATGCCGTCTTCACCGATCCTCAGGGGCAGCAGTACGCTCAGCCCGCATTCTATGCCGAGCAGTTCATCGACCAGACGCGAGAGGGGCGTGACTGGCATCTGCCGACCGGCATCTTCGGATGGCGGGTGCGATTCTCCCCTGATCGCGTCGGGCTCTGGTTCTTCAAGATCGTCGCCACCGATCAAAACGGCACATTCGAAAGCGTCCTCCAGAACTTCATCGTGACGCCCTCCTCGAGGAAGGGCTTCATCAGGCCGAGCGCGGCGGACAGCCGTTACTTCGAGTTCGACGACGGCACGCTCTTCAACGGCGTGGGCTTCGAGTTTCCCGATACTCTCGGCGATCCGACGACGACCGGGGCCCCGGCGTACGAGACACTCGGTGGATACGGTGTCAACTTCGTCCGAGTCTGGATCAGCTCGATCTTCGGGTCGGCCTGGATGAACTGGATTGGTGGCCGCAATCAATACCGGGGGTACCTGCCTGTCCAAGGCCTGGTTCCCTACACCGATCCCACAACGAACCAAACGTCGCTCGTGATGCAGATGGACTACGAGAGCGCCGGCGACATCGGGTGGTTCGACGCATGCCGCATGCAGTTCTGGGACGGCTTGGAGGAATCCATCAAGCCGAACACCGCGTACCGCATTCGGGTGACCTACAGCGCCGCCGGCGTCACGGGACCGCGGAATCCCAGCTTTCCAAACTACGGTTTGGTGGCCAAGCTCGGCGGCTGGCACGCCAACTGTTACGAGCCTGGAACCAGCACGCCGGTGACGAACTACGGACGCAACATCAGCGGCTTCAGCACCATCGAGGGCACCTGGTTCTCCGGCAGCAACAACTTTCTGCCGCGCATGCACCTCGGACTCGAGAACGTGCAGCAGGGATGGGCCTTCGTTCGCTCCGTGTCCGTGCGCGAAGATCTGGGCGGCGGCAGTCTGGGTCCGGAGATCATGATTACACCGTCGGTCGAGCGGCAGCTCTATGTTCCCGAGGAGCGCGCCTACTCAATGGACAAGGTCGTCGAGAACGCCGAACGAAACGGTGTGTTCCTCAAGCTCGTTCTGATGGACGTCAACGACGAGATCTACCAGAAGATGGCCGACGACGGCTCGTGGGTCATGTCGGAGGACAACCTGGACGGACTGTACGGTCTCGGCCGCGGCATGAACAAGACGCGGTGGCTGCAGCAGGTGTGGTGGCGGTATCTCCAGGCTCGATGGGGATACTCGCCGAGCATCCACTCGTGGGAGTTCACAAACGAAGGGGATCCGTCGCTGTCGAAGCACTACGAGGCAGTCGACGAGCTGGGAAAGTACATGCACTGTCGCGTGTTCGGCGTCGAGCCCGGATCGGGCGATGGGGCGCGCTGCACGCTCCAGCATCCCAACGCCCACATGGTGACCACATCGTTCTGGGCCTGGTTCCCGGCGCCGGAATTCTGGATGAACTCGAAGTACCCGAACGTGGACTATGCGGACGTTCACGCCTACGTGAGCACAAGCTTCGCGCCTCTGCCGGATCGCCAGCTCATGCAGTGGGACGCCGCCTACTATCACCTCTGGCACAGCCAGCACGTCGCCAGCCTGAAGGTCGGCAAGCCCGTCGTCCGAGGAGAGGGCGGCCTCGATGCGCCGGACAACCAGAGTGAATCGGTGCTCGGTCTCAGTCGCGATGCGACCGGTGTGTGGCTCCACAACTTTCTGTGGTCCGCCCTCGACGGGGGCGGGCTGTACGAGATCTACTGGTGGAACACCCACATCTGGGACGCTGGCTACGACCACCGCGGTGCTTACAGAGCCATTCGGAATTTCCTCGACGATGTCCCGCTGAACAGGGGCGGCTACGTGGATTGGGGCGGATCGGTCACCAACCCAGCGCTGCGAGTGGCAGGACAGAAGAACGCCGCCGCGGGTTCACTCTACCTCTGGGTGCAGAATCGGCAGCACACCTGGAAGAACGTCGTCGATGGCGTTCCCATCGCGCCCGCGTCGGGGGAGATCGTGATTCCGGGGCTGACCCCTGGTGCGACCTTTTCGCTCGACTGGTGGGACACCTACACACCAGGGGGACGCATTCTCTCGACCGAGACGCTGACTGCCGACTCCGGCGGCAGCCTCAGAATCGTCATTGCCCCGCTCGTCACGGATCTGGCGCTGAAGATTCTGAACCGGAGTGCACCGGCCCCGGTGACCAACGTCCGAATCGTCAGATAGAGCTCCGCTCCGAACGAGAGCCCTGCACCATGCTTGGCCTGAATTTCGATCGGGCGAGACGAGTGCTCTGCCTGGGAGCCCACGCGGACGACCTCGAGATCGGCTGTGGCGGGACGATCCGCAGAATGCTCAGGGAGTCTCCGGAGATCGAGATCTGGTGGCACGTATTCAGCGCCCCCGGCGAGCGCCGACACGAGGCGCGAGGGAGTGCTCGTGAGTTGCTGGATGGCGCACGCACAGCCGCCGTCCGCATCGCGTCATTTCGCGAGAGCTACTTCCCCCAGCAGTGGGGTCGGATCAAGGACACGTTCGAGGCCATCAAGGACGCTTTCGAGCCGGACCTTGTGCTCACGCACTGGCGCGACGACCGGCACCAGGACCACAGAGTGCTCTCGGACCTGGCGTGGAACACCTTTCGCAGCCACACAATTCTGGAGTACGAGATTCCGAAGTACGACGGCGACCTCGGGAATCCGAACGTGTACGTCAGCCTTGGCGACGACACGTGCCGGCAGAAAGTCGCCGCTGTCCTTCGTCACTTCAAGACCCAGCGAACGCGGCACTGGTTCACGGAAGATGCGCTTCTCGGGCTGTTGCGCCTGCGAGGGATCGAGTGCGGCCCTGGTACGCGGTATGCCGAGGCGTTCTACGGCAGGAAGCTGATCTCGTGATTGGCAGTCCGGTGCTTGACGGCTCGCCTGGGCGCGGTGTGTGGAACACCCGGTGTCGCTGTATGTGTGAGCTGCCTTCCGAAGGGGGGGAAAACGGGTGGGCCCAGCCGTGATGCGCGTGACCTGTATCGCCGGCGCGCGGCCGAACTTCATGAAGGTGGCCCCGATAATGGCCGCAGCCTCCGCATGTCCTGACCTTGCCATGTCACTGGTTCACACCGGCCAGCACTACGACGATCGGATGTCTGGGCTGTTCTTCGAAGACCTGCGGTTACCCAGGCCGGACGTCTATCTGAGCGTCGGATCCGGCAGCCACGCGATTCAGACCGCTCGGATCATGGAAGCCTTCGATGCAGCGCTGAATGCCAGCCCGACGGATCTCGTCCTCGTCGTCGGTGATGTCAACTCCACGATCGCGTGCGCACTGGTGGCGGCCAAGCGTGGAATCCAGGTGGCGCATGTGGAGGCGGGTCTTCGAAGCGGGGACCGATCGATGCCAGAAGAAATCAACCGAATCCTCACCGATCAGATCGCCGACTACCTCTTCACGACGGAGCCGTCGGCGAACGAGCACCTCCGGCGAGAGGGTGTCCCAGCCGAGAAGATTCACTTCGTCGGCAATGTCATGATCGACACGCTGCTTCGTTCTCGAGAGAGAGCAAACAGGTCGGACATCTTGACCAGACTCGCGCTCGCACCCAGGTACTACGCGGTCTGTACGCTACATCGGCCGAGCAACGTCGACACGGAGGCAGCCGCGGCTTGTACCGTGCGGGCCCTGGAAGCGCTGGGACAACGCCTTCCTGTCGTGTTTCCCGTCCATCCGAGGACGCGAACCAAGCTGGTGGAATTTGGTCTCGCGTCCCGTCTGCTGGAGAACGGCCGGCTGAGACTCATCGAACCGCTCGGCTACATCGAGTTCCTTGCCCTGCTGGACAACGCGGCGCTGGTATTCACCGACTCCGGCGGAATCCAGGAAGAAACAACTGCACTCGGTGTGCCTTGCCTGACCTTCCGCGATAACACCGAGCGCCCCGTGACCGTCGATCAAGGTACGAATCGCCTGGTTGGGACGGACCCGGCACGACTCGGGGTTGCCGTCGACGACGCCTTGCGCCGGAGTCCGAGTGTCGTCAGGATGCCCACGCTGTGGGATGGCCGCGCGGCTGAACGGATAGTGCGCGTGCTGGCCGCCGCCGCCGCACCCTGCACCCAACTGCTGGTCTCGCGGGAGGCCTGACATCCGGGACCGGCCGCTTCCTTGCACAGGCGATTGCCGGGACGCACGCGCGCACGAACCGCAAGAGTCCTGTAAGTATTTGCTCCGCTAGAGATTTGTCGGCGGCCAGTCATCCGAACAGCCATGGAGTGGGACTTGGGCAAGTCAGCTTGTCGCAGCCATGAAGTCGCCGTCGGCGCGCTGGGTTCTTCTGTCGACACGACGACACGTCTGCGCCATGAATTCGGCCCCGAGGTTTCGCGGCTCAAACCGCTTCGGCCGGCCGCTGGTCTGGCTGTTCTCGGTGTTCATCTGGGAGTGGCGCTTGGCGCCGCGCTCGTGTGTCAAGCTGCCATTGCCGCGTCCCGGTTGGGGTGGCTGCTGCTTGTGCCAACAGGTGTCCTCATCGGCAGCCGCATGCGGGCTCTTGGCAACATCGTCCACGAATGCACGCACAACTCGTTCGTCCGCTCGAGCCGGTGGAACCGGGTCCTGGGTGAACTGTTGTGCGTTCTCGATTTCGGATCCTTCACAGCGTACCGCCGAATTCATCTCTCCCACCACCGCTATCTCGGGGATACCGTGAGGGACTTGGATCTCGCTGAGCGGCGCGAACTGCACCTTGAGCGGCCGCTGGGACGGCTGGTCACCGACTGTCTGGTCCTGGCCATGTCTCCGCGCAGCTACCGAGCGGTGTTTAACCCGACGCTCTTCACCCGGGAGGATCACTGGTTCCTCAACGCAGCCAGGGTGGCCTGGCTCGGTGTGGTGGCGTTTGCGGTTCAGGCGGTCGGTTGGCCCGTCGTTCTGTACGCCGTGCTGCCGTACCTGACGAGCTACCAGGTGCTCAAGGGATGGTCAGACGCCATCGATCACGGGGGCCTCGTTGGTGCCAGAGACGGTTTCGAGCGATCACGCAATCACATTCTTCCCGTTGGAGCGCTCAATTGGCTCTTCCTCCCACGGAACGACGCCTACCACCTGGTACATCACCTCTTTCCTCGCCTGCCGACGAGGTATTACTCGCGGGTCCACGCTGCGATGCTCGGAAACAGGGTATACGCGAGCCGTGACCACGTCATGCCAATCCGAGGAATCCGGTCGCCGGCCTTGGTACCATCAGTCGAGCCAACATCAGGCCGCACTTGATCCAGTCAAAGAGTCTCTGAGAACATCTCCGACGCGAGTCGGCACATGATTGGAGCAGCAAGAACCCTTCTGGCGTCACATAATCTGGTGACCGAATGGACGGTGCGAACGCTGCGCGCGCGGTACCAGCAGTCGCTGCTCGGTTGGCTGTGGGCTGTGGTCCAGCCGGCTACGCAGGCCGTGATCCTCGCCGTGATCTTCACGTGGGTCGTACCCGTCGACACGGGGCCTACGCCATATCTAATGTTCTCGTTCGTCGCCACCGCGCCATGGACCTTCCTGTCCGGTGCGCTCACCGACATGACGAACTCCTTGGTGGAGAACATGAACCTCGTCAACAAGGTGTACTTCCCGCGCGAGGCGCTGCCTGCGGCAACGATGTTGGCACGACTCGTGGATTTTGCTGTGGCACTGGGATTCATTTTCGTGTTGGCGCTGTATTTTCAGCTGCCAACGTTGTCCCTGGCGCTTGCGGCGTTGCCGGCGATAGCTCTGGTGCAGATGATGCTGACCGCCGGCCTGGGCCTGGCCGGCGCCGCACTGAACGTCTTCGTACGGGATGTGCGTTCTGTTCTCGCACTGGGCTTGCAGCTTTGGTTCTATGCCACGCCGGTCTTGTACCCGATCGACAAAGTGCCAGCGGCGCTACGGCCCTACTTTGATGTGAACCCGATGACCGGTATCGTCGAGGCCTATCGCGCCGTGTTGCTACGGGCTGAGTGGCCCGATCAGAGTTTCCTGGTGTCGGCGGCTGTTTCGGCGCTCGTCCTGATCATCGGCTACGGTCTCTTCAAGCGCGTGGAATTTCGGTTCGCTGACGTCGTGTGAGTACGCTGAGGGCTGGTATAGTCGGGTCTTCCGACGCCGCTAGGAGATACACGATGCAACGCGCCTTCGTCGCTAGTCTTGTGATCGCATTCCTCGGGCTCGTGTCGCGTGACGCGCTTGCCCAGCGTCAGCAGCGGGACCCGGGGATTCCGGTCGGGTTCAGCCCCACAAGCTGGGCGGTGCAGAGGCCGATCGCGGCCGGGTTCTACCGGTTGCCGGGCACGTCGCCTGACTACAGGGTTGGTCCGGGCGACGAGCTGGAGGTGTTCATTACGGGCTACTCGTCCAAGAGCGTGTCCGTCAAAGTCTCGCAGGCCGGTGACATCACGATTCCCCTTGTGGGAGCCATTGCAGTGTCGGATCTCACCACGACAGAGGTCGAGGGGAAGGTCGCGGCGGCGCTTAAGGGACGGCAACTTCTTCAGCAGCCCGAGGTGCTCGTCCATGTCGCTGAGCATCTCGCGAGGCCCATCTACATCATCGGGCAGGTTGACAATCCAGGGCAGTACATGATGTCGCAGCAGCTGACGTTGTCGGAGGCCGTCCTGATCGCGGGCGGAATCGACTTCACGGCTGGGCGGTACGGGTATCTTCATCGACGGGTTCTGCTGGATGAAGCCGGTCCGCAGCCCCGCCCGGAAGTTCTGTTGGACAAGCCAGAAATGGCTCGACCAGGGACGACGGTGCAGAAGATCGACCTGCAGCCACTCGTCGAAGGTGGCATGCTCACTCCGGACATCCCTCTTCGGGCAGGTGACGTTCTAGTAGTGCCATCGCGTACCGTCGAAATGTTCTACGTCATTGGAGACGTGTTGAAGGCCGGTGGGTTCGAGATTCCTGAGCAGCGTACCATGCGCATCAGCCAGGCGCTGGCGTACGGCGGCGGTCCCACCGCGACGGCCAAGCCGTCCAAAGGCATGCTGGTCCGCTACGAATCGGGCGGCCAGCGCAGGGAGGTCCCGTTTGACTTCCCCGCCATCGTGCGGGGCGAAAAGGAAGACTTCGAGGTCATGCCGAACGACGTGATCTTCATCCCAGGCGCAGGGATGAAGACCGTGGCGCACGGACTTCTGCGAGTCGTTCCTGGCATCATCCAGACCGCATTGATTTTCTGAACCCATCATGCCTCTGGCGCGCTTGCCACTCGCCCTGCTTCTTATGGGCCTGACGTTTCTCCTGCCTGGGGATGTGTCGGCTCAGAGTGCCCAGGGAGTGGAGCGGAAAACACCGCCGACGCCCGCCGCTGCTGCTCAGCCCAAGGCCGACGTTCCCCGCGACTATGTCGTAGGGCCAGGCGACACGCTGGCCTTCGGTGAGTTCAACGCCCCCGAGTTCGCTCAGACCGCGCGGGTCAGCAATTCGGGCAAGGTTCACCTGACCCACCTGGGGATCGTCACGGTGGCCGGCAAGACGGTGTCGGAACTGGAGGCTTTGCTCGCAGGTATGCTGCGCGACAAGGGGCTTGTCCGGAACCCATGGGTGGTCGTGAGGGTCGCCGAGGCGCGTGCTCACCCCGTGTACGCACTGGGCGAGGTGATGTTCCCAGGGCAGTACCAAATAACGGGGGAATTGTATCTCAACGACCTCATTGCGATGTTCCAGGGGTTCAACGACGTGGCGAGCCCCATCGGCTACCTGTACCGGCGCAAGCCGATCGACACGCCGCGAGGATCGGAACCGGGCGAGCCGGACATGGTTCGGCCCTCCGAGATGCTGCCGGCTCTGGCCATCGATCTGCCCGCAGTCCAGGGAGGCAACCACCCCGAGCTGAACGTGAAGCTGCGGGGCGGCGACATCCTGTACGTGCCTCAAAGGAAAAAGGAGTTTTACTTCATCATCGGCGCCATTCAGGCTCCAGGGTTGTACGAATCGAAGTCCCAGGAGCCACTTCTTCTCTCACAAGCCATCGCCAAGGCAGGTGGGCCGGCACGCACCGCCAAGCTCTCTGGCATGACCATCGTTCGTTACCGGCCGACTGGAGAGCGTGAGGAGATCCGCGTGGACTTCGGCGCCGTGCTGCGCGGGACGAAAGAGGACCCGACGATTGAGTTCGGCGATCTGGTCTTCGTGCCGGGAAGTAGCGCCAAGTCCATTGGTGCCGCCCTGCTCGGCATGATCCCTGGCGTCGTCCAGAGCGCCGTTGTGGTTCGGTAGCGCCCTCGTACGCTTTTCTGAGGTGTGTCCAAGCCAACGCCGACCGTGGCGTCGCCTGCCGGTTCAGCTCTACGGGTGCTTTGCGTCGTTCTCTGCTGATGAAGACCACCGTCGAGTTTGAGAAAGTCTCCAAGCAGTACCGGCTGGGCATGACTCGGACCAGCGTGCCCTCCCTGGTCGCCGGGTGGATGCGTCGGTCGCTGACCCACAGCGCGCCGCATCAGGACGTCAGGACGCTCTGGGCGGTTCGCGATGTCGACTTCGATCTCAGGCAGGGCGAATGCCTGGCCCTCGTTGGCGCCAACGGAGCCGGCAAGAGCACCATACTCAAGCTGCTCTCAAAGATTACCAGGCCGACAACCGGCTCAATCCGCACGCGCGGTCGAATTGCTGCGCTGATAGAGCTCGGCGCCGGCTTTCACCCCGATTTGACCGGGCGGGAGAACATCTTTCTCAACGGCGCCATTCTGGGCCTTGGCAGGGCGGACATTCGCCGGCGCTTCGACCAGATCGTGGCGTTCGCCGGGCTCGAAGGCTTTATCGACACCCCAGTCAAACGCTATTCGACCGGCATGCTGGTGCGCCTCGGCTTTGCCATTGCGTCGTGTATCGAGGCGGAGATCCTCCTCGTGGATGAGGTGCTTGCTGTAGGCGACGCCTCATTTCAGCAGAAATGTCTCGGCTGCATCCGAGGCCTGATCGAATCCGGTACCAGCATTATCTTTGTCTCGCACAACATCAATACCGTGGAGGCGGTCTGTTCCTCGGCGCTGTACGTCCGGCGCGGACAGGTTGCCGCGCGCGGCGCCGTGGGCGATGTGATCCGGTCGTACGAGCGCGATCTGCACGAAGCCCGCTCACGGGAGCTCGATCATGTTTCCGTCGGTGAGGAAGGCCTAACCGGCAGCGCCGTGCGCATCACGAAGGTGGAAGTGCTGGCGCCCGAGGGCGGCCCTCTCGTGGGACTGCGTGGTCACGACACCGTCCAGGTACGGATCGGATACCGACTCGACGGACCTGCGACGCCCGCCGATGCCGTCATTCGAATCATGCGCAGCGATGGGTTGACCTGCTGCATGCTGCGTACTGCGACCGACTGCGTACCGCTGACGTTAAACGGGGGCGACCATGCGGTGTCAGTGGTGCTCGATCCCCTTCAGCTGATCAGCGGCTCGTATTTCGTCAATGCGTACCTCAGCACCGTCGGTGACCTGGTGCTGTTGGCGAGCGGGCGTTCGGAGTGGTTCTACGTGTCGGGTGCGACGCTCAGTCACGAGGCTCGCAGCGGCGTGTTCGAGCCGCACCGGCGATGGATCGTTCAGGCCAGTGCGGACGACCGAGTGCTGGTCGGGTAGCGGGTTGCAGCTCTACTACTATCGGGACCCGATCGGCAACTTCGGAGACGATCTCAATCCCTGGTTGTGGCCGAGGCTCCTCGGCCGGTCCATTGAGAAATGCTTCGACGATGACACCTTGTTCGTGGGCATTGGCTCGGTCCTGAACGAGCGCATCCCTCCTAGCCCGCCAAAGAAGGTCGTGGTCGGCAGCGGCTGCGGGTACGGGTCGCTTCCAGCGGTGACCAGTCGCTGGCAGTTCTACTGGGTCCGTGGGCCGTTGACGGCGCGGGCGCTCAACCTGCCGCCGTCGATGGCGATCTGCGATGGCGCAGCGCTCGTTCGAGAGCGAATCGAGCCTGCGCCAGGAGCCGGTCGGGCCGTGGCCTTCATGCCGCATCATCTCACCGCTTGCGAGGACGACTGGCGCGTCGTGTGCGAGTCGCTCGGCATCCGCTACTTGGACGCGGCTTCGCCCGTCGAAGCGACCATCGAGGGCATTCGAACAAGCGGTGTACTGATCACGGAGGCCATGCACGGCGCGATCGTGGCGGACGCCCTGCGAGTGCCATGGATTGCCGCGCGGACGAGGCGACGCATCAATGAATTCAAGTGGAGGGACTGGACGGCGTCGCTGCGGCTGGAGCACCGGTTTGAGTGGCTTCCCCCGATCTGGAGCCCCGCCTGCCGATCGCTGTCGGGAAGAATGCTACATCCGGTCGTGCGGCGGGTGGCGCAGGAACGGCTTAGATGGCTGGTGCGCTTTGGGCCTCGGCACTTGAGCCGGGAGCGAGCTTTTCGCGATGTCTACACGCGGCTCGTGGAGACGTTCGGGCGGATGGCTGAGGCGGCCTGCAGGGCATGACCGAAGGGTTCGTGGATTCGGAGCCGACCTCTCTGGAGCAGCCGCCGCAAGGTCTTCGACAGCGGGTCTCGGCGTTGAGGACCGCGATCAGGACCACGCTGGCGAGGCATACCGGCCGGTCTCATCTGGACCGCTGGCGCGAGCTGGCCAACTTCAGTGAGCGCTGGGACACCAGGACCGCGGCGCTCGCGACATTCGTCCCGCCCGGCTCGAGGGTAATCGAACTGGGAGCCGGGCGCTGTGTCCTACCGGAGTACCTGCCGCCCGGTTGCGAATACACGCCGTGCGACCTGGTGGCTCGCGCCGCAGGTACCGTCGTCTGCGATCTGAACGCGCCCGTCTTGCCCGACTTTCCTCCGCACGACATCGCCGTGTGCAGCGGCGTTCTTGAGTACGTGCACAACCTCGACCGACTGGCCGAACGCTTATCCCGCTGCTGCTCTGTGGTCGTAGCGTCCTACGCGGTCGCCGACCATCCCGCGCAGAGAAGAATCTTCACCCGACGCCGGCACGGTTGGGTGAACGACTACCGAAGCGAGGAATTGAAGGACCTCTTCGGGAGGCACGGCTTCGACTGCGTTGCCGAGCGGCGTTGGCGGACCCAGTCCTTGTTCATGTTTGCTCGGCCCCTTGGCACGCACGAGTTCGGATCGGAGGAACTGCGCGCCCGCGGCGGATTGCGGTAACGACCGGCCAGAAGGACCCCATGTGAAACCCCCGACCCGCCCGCGCGTCAGCGTCATTCTGCCTCTGTACAACCAGGCCCGGTACGTGGGGGCAGCGATCGAAAGCGTGCTCGATCAGACTCTGACTGACTGGGAACTGGTGATTATCGATGACGGCTCGAGCGACGGCAGCGCTGACATGGCAGCCCGGTACGTCGATCCGAGGATTCGGCTCCTGCGCCAGCCGAACTGCGGCGTGTCGGAAGCGCGCAACAGGGGAATCACGGCGTCGAAGGGAGAACAGGTAGCATTCCTCGACGCCGACGATCTTTACGCTCCGGCCAAGCTGGCCGCTCAGGTGGCTTTCCTCGATGAGCATCCCGACGTCGGCCTCACGTACGTCTCCCGGATCGAGATCGATCGGGACGGCAATCGGCTCGCGTTGGTTCCGTTACCGGCGCACGCGTCCCTCGCGTCGATGGTCCTCAGTTTTCCGTTTGCACCAACGGATCTGATGGTACGGCGCTCGTGGCTGGATCGTGCGGGTGGTTTTCGCACGGGGTTTGTTGTCAACGAGGATCGCGACCTCTACATTCGGCTGGCACTTGAAGGATGCGTATGTGTCGGTGTGCCGAATTTTCTGTCCTTCCGACGCCTCGGTGCCCGGTCGTTCGGCGATCTGACGGCCAGGCTGGACGACATGTTGCGCGCCCTGTGCACGGCGTTTGGCGATGCCCGATGCCCGCCGGAGGTCCGTAGCCTGGAGCATGCCGCCCATCGAGCCATCTACAAGGACTGGGCTTACCAAGCGGCTGTCCAAGGCGACAGAGCGCGTGCCGAGATGTACTTCGGCCATGCTCTTCGATACGACCCGTCGTTTGCATGGAACGATGCCCGCGAGTTCCTGCACGACCTCGTCTTCACGGCCATCAGGGACGGTGGTGATCACGAGGCGCGATTGCGGCGGCTCGAGGCATCCCTGCCGGCCGCCCTATCGACCTTGCCCCAACTCGGCTCGTGGATGATCGCCCATGGGTGTCTTGCCAGCGGGCTGCAGCATCTCCTGTGGGGCAGAGCCGAGGAAGGCCGTCGGCAGTTGGCTCGATCAGGCGCCCTGCGTATCCCCATCGACCATCCGTTTCTCCACCATGCGGCGGAACAGCTGTTGTGCCTTGAGGCCCAATCGGGGCTGGCAGCGGCGCGGCAGGCGCTTCGAGCGATGACACGCGGGCTCGCGGAGGCAGGCTTGGGATCGTGCGGACGCTGGCTGTGCGGCCACTTCTGGCTGAACCTGGGCTTCAGGCGGTATCAGAACGGGGAATACGGGCGGGTACCGTTCACGGTTGCCCGGGCGGTGGCCCGCGATCCCCGCCATCTGTTCAATCGTGGGGTCGCCGCCATCGCGGCCCGATCCGCCGTGCGCGCGCTGCATCGGTGTGCCCCATCGACGCCACTCCGGCACCGGGTGACTGGCGCAACTGACGACATCCTGACGGAAGGCTCGCGATGAATGTCGGCTATCTGATGCAGAACGGCGCGGCGGATCTCGGCACGACGTCCGGCCCGCAGCTTCACGTCACGGCCGTCATCAAGGGGCTCGAGCGGGCGGGATGCCGTGTCCGAACGGTTGCGATCCAGCAAGACACGCTGCAGTGGTCAGACGATCTCGTAACGTGGGCCGCACCGCGTTTCGGCTTCAGTAGCATGACAACCTATCGTCTTGGCGAAAGCTGCACGCGTCGGGCGCAGACCGAACTGAAGGCCCCATTTCTCGGACTGTTCGACAGCCTGCGGTTCGCCGATGCCTGCACCCAGATGTTGAGATCGTGCCACGTGCTGTACGAACGGCACGGGTACCTCGGGTACGGTGGAGCCATCGCCGCCCGTCGCCTGGGCGTCCCGCTGGTCCTGGAGATGAACGGCAACATCCTCCGGGAGATCGAGGAGAGGGGCGTGGCGATGTCGCCGACTCAGCGACGCATCGGCAGGTGGATCACCCGCCGAACTCTGCTGGCCGCGGCCCACGTCGTCGTCGTCGCGGATGCACTTAAGCGTGAGTTGGTGACCAGCCTAGGCCTGCCCCCAAGCAGGATCTCCGTCGTGCAGAACGGAGTCAACCTGGAGCTGTTCTCTCGACGATTCGACCCGATCCCGATTAGGGCCAGACTCGGGATCGGAAATGGTCCTACCATCGTGTTCGTGGGCAGCTTTCAGCCGTGGCATGGTGTGGATCTGCTGGTTGCCGCGTTCGATCTTCTACGCGACCGCTTTCCCGCGACTCAGCTCGTGCTCGTTGGCGAGGGCGACGGCCGGGACACGGTGATCGGTCGGATCCGGGAGCTCGGCCTGGAGCGGCACGTCGTGATGACGGGACGGCTCGAGCAGGAGGAGGTCGCTGCAGTAACGGGGACGGCAGACGTGCTGGTCGCGCCGTATCCCTCACTACGCACGGATATCGTGGGCACGCCCTTGAAGCTCCTGGAGTACATGGCCGCCGGAGGGGCTATCGTGGCTTCCACGGCTCCACTTCACGATGTAGTCGTCGAGGGCATCACGGCGGTGCGTGTGGAGCCCGCGAGCGCGATCGCACTCGCGGCGGGCATCGCCCGGCTGCTGGCGGACGAGCCGATGAGAGCGAGACTTGGCGCGGCCGCCTGGCGGCAGGCCCAACGCTACTCGTGGGATGGCGTGGCTGAGCAGTTGAAAGTCATTCTGTCGACCGTTCTGGGCGGGCGAACGCGAGCAACCTCGCTTGCCACGGCTGTTACTTCATGAACCAGACAGTGACGCCGACCCCCTCGATCCCACCACCCAAGGAGGGCCCCCGGACGGCGGTCGATGGTCATCCGGCCGGCGTCGGACCTTTGGTCGTGTGCGTGATCCTCAACACTAACAGGCGGGATGACACCCTCGCGTGCCTGGCATCGCTCGAAGCCAGCAGCTACCGACATCTCCGCATCCTGGTGCTGGACTGCCAGTCGACCGATGGCTCGGTCGAGGCAGTCCGGAGGGGCCGCCACGAGACCGAGGTCATCGAGCTTGTGGAGAATCGAGGCTACGCGGGCAACAACAACGTCGGAATCCGTGCAGCGCTGGCCCAGGGCGCCGAGTGGGTGTTCGTGCTGAACGAGGACACGGTGCTGGCGCCGGACTGCTTGTCGTGGCTCGTTGCCACGGCGACGCAGGATGCCCGCATTGGAGTGGTGGGTCCGACCG
>CAZCEL010000018.1:0-22031 GCA_964497175.1 uncultured Bifidobacteriaceae bacterium | reverse complement strand
TCCCGTCGTTATCGATTACTGCCGAACGGCTACCGCGTCTGCGTCCTCTTTCTCAAACTCTTCGAGCGCGTCTACGCCCCACTCACCGCCGGCTTGCTCCGGCCGGTCGCCGCTGATGCCCATCTCGCCGAAGAGAAACGTCACCAACTCGACCGACTCTATCAACGTCTCGTCACCGACCTCGACGCGCTGTGGTGCGCGGTCGGCTTGAGGTCCGCCGCATGACATGCAACGGGTACACAATTCTCGTTACTGACCGGATAACGGTCTAATCGAGATCCGGCAACTGCGCTCGCGTCAGCCGGAGTCTGATCGAACGCGCCGTTCGCGGTTCACGAAGGATGAATCCGCGCGCCTCGAGCGTCATGATCATCTGATGCACGACGGGCGGCGTGACTCGAAAGAAGCGTTGAAAATCTGATTCGGCGGGGGGCATGCCGTGAATCTTCGTGTAGTAGTAGATGAACGCGAGATACTGACCCTGCTTCGCGGTGAACGGCTTCAGCTCGTCGAGGTCAGCGCCGAGCGGCGACGGCGGGCGGGTATGACTCCCAGGCATCCTCAGTCGACCTTACCGAGCCACCCCAAACCCAACTCGGGATCCTGCATCGCCGCGAACCATGTCGTCACCGTCGACACAGATGATCGACGCGTGCTTCGCGGCGATCTCGGCGAAGGGCGTTTCGCTGTGCATGCGAAGATCGTCGGGACGCAGTCGCCCCTGGGCGTCCATGTGGTTGAAATCAGCCTGGAGCGTAATCATGACGGCTGCCACCGATCCGGTTTCGGCACTGGATTCGGCTCCGTTCGACAATGCGCCGATTCAGCTCGATCAGTTCGGCTTCAGTGAGTTTCGCCATGTCGAAGACCATCTCCTCGTCCCCATCCCGCTGCGCATGATAAGTGGAAATCGGTTTTGTGCCAGAAGTGTGTCAGGCGCCTCCACACATTCTGACGGCGGCTACGGGCGGTCACCGGCGGTGGTGGTATCATTGTGATACCACTCTCAAGGGGCACCATGGCGAACCTGTTGGTCAGAAATCTCGACGAGGACGTTCTGAGGGAGTTGAAGGCCGCCGCGAAGGCTCACAGGCGTTCGCTGCAGGCGGAACTTCACGAAATCCTGCGCAATGCGAGCGCGAGGCGCCTCGCCGAAACGCGACGGCTTTCGGCCCGCTGGCTGAAGCGCCTGCGCGGTTCGACGCCATCGGATAGTGCCGCGCTGATTCGCGAGGACCGCGACACCCGGTGAGTGCCTTCGTCATCGACGCCAGCGTCGTCATCAAATGGTTCGTGCCCGAGGTGCACAGCGACGCGGCGCGACGCTTGCTCGTGCTGCCGCACGAGTACGTCGCCCCGGATCTGCTCTTCGCCGAGGCGGCGACCGCGATCTGGAAGAAGATCCGACGCGAAGAGCTGACTCCTGAAGAAGGGCAGCAGCTCGTCGCAGACATCGGACAGATCGGGGTAGAGACCGTTTCGTGCCGGGCCTTGGCGGAGGACGCACATGCGCTGGCAAACGCGACGGGGCGAACCGTGTACGACTCGATGTACGTCGCACTGGCCTTGCGACTCAACACGCGCGCGATCACCGCGGACGACCGACTCGAAGTTGCATTGAAGAAGATTCCGGCGGTTGCAGGTCATATCCAGCTCGTTCAGGCGTTCGAGCGTGACGTGCAAGAGGACGATGACCAGGAGGAGTCGAACTGACGGTCAGGCTAGCGGGAGGTCTCACCCATGCATTGGCTGTTCAAGGAAGAACCCACACACTACGGCTTCGAGGAGCTCGTGAAGGATAAGCGCACCACGTGGAGTGGCGTGAAGAATCCGCTGGCTCAGAAGCATCTCCGGGCCGTGAAGCGCGGCGACCTGATCTTCTACTACCATACCGGCACCGAGAAGGCGGTCGTGGGAATCGCCCGGGCGGCGAGCGACGCCTACCCGGATCCGGACGACAAGACGGGCAGGCAGGTGGTCGTGGACGTCGTGCCGGTGGGGCGGCTGGCCCGCAGCGTCACGCTGGCCGAGATCAAGGCCACGGCGGCCTTCAGGACGTTTCCACTCGTCCGCGTCCCGCGGCTGTCGGTGATGCCAGTGACCGATGCCGAGTGGGATCGAATCGAGCGGATGGCCAGCCCTTAGCGAAGTCTCATGCCGTCAGCAATTCTCTGCGCCGCCGCGCGTGTGTAGTGGCCGCTGATCACCGCAGAATCGCCGATTGGGGATCGCACCACCGGTGCGCTGACGACGGTGCCGTCAATCAGGATGGCGACCGGGCGGCCCATGTGCGCCGTCGTTGCCCGTCGCATACGCTCCGCACCCGACGGTAGCAGCTGGACGCCGATACTGAACCGATCGGGCTCATCCTGGGACACCCAGCTCTGCGCAATGTCATCGTTGCTCACCACGATTTCCGGGTGCAGGTAGATCAAGCGTCCAGCGTCTGGAACCTGCGCAACGATCAGGCCTGGAAGGGGCGTGTCCTCGGCGAGCCGCACCTCGAACAGAACAGCCGCGAAGAGCGGAGTCGTTCCACGGACCCACAACTGGTACCCGAGCGCGACCACGCCCAGCAACACCATGACCGTCGCCGCGACCAGGGTCCGTCGCGCACGGATCGGCCTGCCCTGTCCATCGACCGACACGTTCCGGAGCATCGTCAGCCGGAGTCGTTCCCTCGCCGCGTCAGGGAGCGGTGCTTCGTGACGGACCGGATCGGCGTCCTGCAAGAGTTGTCCGATGTTGCGGCGCATTGGTCTCTCCTAGCTCACGCTCGAGTTGCCGGGCGAGCTCGCGACGACCCTGAACAAGGTGCCACCGAACGGTGATGGCGCTGATCCCAAGAAGGGACGCAATGGACGCGAACGCGAGTCCCTCGATCTCGCGCATCACGACGACAGCACGGCGACGTGGCGGCAGACGGTCGAGCGCCCGCCACACGGCGGTCCGGATGAGCAACGATTCCTCGGGGTCGTCGTGCCGCGCCGTCGTGCCACTGGATTCAAACTGATGGCGGCGGTGGGTGCGCTCCCTGCGCCATTGATCTCGCCTGATGTTGACGAGCACGCGCACGAGCCACGCCTCTTCGGCCGTTGGTTCCCGGGGAATTGCACTCGACGAACGGGCGGCCCTGAGGAAGGTTTCCTGCACGAGGTCGAGCGCGTCATCGGCGCTCGACACGAGACGTCGTGCGAGACGGTAGAGCCGGGTCCAGTGGGCGTCGAACAGCGCCGACAACTGCTCGGCTTGCGCCCCCGACAGAGCCGGGCCCTCGACAGGCCGTTCGCTCATACGTCATTAAACGTCTGAAGGAGTGGAAATGTTGGCCGGCCGTCGGGCCTCAGGACTCAGCCTTCGGCGGCCTTCAAGGCGTTTCCACTCGTTCGCGTCCCGCGGCTGTCGGTGATGCCAGCGCGCGGTGCCGCCTGGGATCGAATCGAACGGATGGCCGCCCGGCCCTGACAATCGCCCAGGTGAGCACGAGCACCGCCGGCGACCAGATCAGCAGCAGCGTCTGGAATCCCAGACGCTCGAACACGAATCCACCAAACGCCGGGCCGACGAGCAGCCCGAGCGCCCACGCGACGTTGTACAGGCCATAGGCAACGCCGAACGAGCGCGTACCCGCCATCGACGTCGCCTCGGCCATGTACGCGAGCGAGGGCGTCACCACCATCGAGACGGGAATCGCGCCCAGACCGTACAGGACGAGGCCCGACTGGAAGCTATAGATGAGGCCGAAGACCGGCAGGACGAGCCCGGTTGCCACCAGCCCGGCCAGCGTGAGCGTGCGTGCGCCATGGCGGTCGGCGATCCGGCCGAACACCGGATGCAGCGCGCCCGCCGCCAGGGCACCCAGCCCGAAGACGAACCCGATGCTCGAGGGGCGCAACCCGATGTCGACCGAGAGGTAGAGCGAGAGCACCGGCTACAGCATCGCGATGGTGCCGCCGCCGACAACGACCGCGGTGGCGCAGGCCAGGACAGCCGGTACACGCAGCACGGTGCGAAGCGGTACGGGGTCGTCGGCATGCGACTGCTCCGGCAGCCGCAGCCATGCGACGCCTGCCGCAGCCGCCAGCGCCATCGCCGCCACCACGAGGAACGGCACCTCGGTCCCGCCGCGCTCGTACAGCCAGCCGCCGAGCGCGGGCCCGATCATGAACCCGAACGTCGAGCCCGACATCATGAAGCCCATGGCGCGGCCGCGCTCCTCGGGGCCGTAGAGGTCCGCGATGAGCGCCAGGCCGACGACCCAGGCCACCGCGTCGGCCGCTCCCTGCGCCAGGCGGGCGGCAAACAGCATCGGAAGCTCGATGGCAAAGGCGAAGAGCAGCGTCGAGGCGCTCAGCGCGACCAGGCCGGCCAGCAGCGGCAGCCGCCGCCCGATGCGGTCGGAGATCGCGCCCATCGGCACCGACGTGACGAGCAAGGTGAGGCCAAACGACGCGAACAACAGACCGACCGTCGTCGGCGACGCGCCCAGCCGCCGGCTCAGATCGGGCAGTACGGGGACCGCGATCGAATACGCGACGACGTCGGTGAACGTCGCGAAGGTGACGATCCCGGCTGCGAGGGCGCGAGAGGATCGCAGAGAGCGGGCCACGGTGCCAGGTTCAACGGCAGGCTACTGATCGATCGTCGCCGACTTGATGTAGTCGAGCTGAGGAAACTCCTTCGTGAGGTACGCGTTCCCCTCGGACTGAATGCGGCCCTGGTTCGGGCCCTTCCCGTTGGGCGCCCCCTCGCCGTACCCGTTATAGATCTTGTCGACCACGTCCATGCCCTTCACGATTTCGCCGAAGGGCGCGAAGCCCTGACGGTCGAGTCCCGCGTTGTCGCCGAAGTTGATGAAGAACTGCGTGGTGCGGGTGTTGGGGCCCGCGGTGGCAAAGACGACGAAGCCGCGCTTGTTGCTCTGCTTGACCGGATCGTCCTTGATCTGGGCGCCCCGCCAGGCGGCCGCGACCGCGGGATCCCCGTGGATGCCGAACTGCGCCATGAACCCCTGGATCACACGGAAGAAGCGCACCTGGTCGAAGAAGCCGTTCTTCACGAGGTTGTAGAACCGGTCGGCGCCAAGCGGCGCCCAGTCGCGGTGCACCTCGACCACGAAGGCGCCCTTGCTGGTGTCGAAATTGGCCCTGAACGTCGCGGGCGCCTGCTCGGTCAGGCCCGCTGGATTCCGGAGCTTCGCCGTCCTGTCGGCCTGCCCTGCGACTGCTACCGGGGCGAGCGCCATGCCGGCGACGCCGAGAACGATCCACTGCTGCAGCTTCATTCCGCCTCCTCACGCCGAACCCGACAGGGCCCGGCCTCACACGCATGACACGTCCTCGCCGGCGACGACCGCCTATATGATCGAACGGTCTCGCGCGGCTCGCCGCGCCCATCCTCGACGGAGAGCATATCAATGTTGCACGCGCATTTCATGACGACCGAAGGCAGTTTCACGGTGCGGCTCTTCGACGAGGAGGCGCCCGGCACGGTGGCGAACTTCGTCGGACTGGCCGAAGGCACCAAGGAATGGACGGACCCGAAGACCGGGCGGAAGGTGAAGCGCGCGTACTACGACGGCCTGATCTTTCACCGGGTCATCGCGGGCTTCATGATTCAGGGCGGTGATCCGCTGGGCACGGGCCGGGGCGGACCCGGATACAGCTTCGGAGACGAGTTCCATGCCGCGCTGCGGCACAGCAGGGCCGGCATGCTGTCGATGGCCAACGCGGGCCCGAACACAAACGGCAGTCAATTCTTCATCACGCTGGCCGCCACGCCGTGGCTCGACAACAAGCACAGCGTGTTTGGAGAGGTCGTCGAGGGCATGGACGTGATCTTCAGAATCGGCGCGGCGCGAACCAGCAAGCCCGAGGATCGTCCCCTCACGCCCATTGCGATTCAGTCGGTCACGATCGCGCGTTGAACCCGTGTCTCAAAAGGAGTCACCGCCGCTCGGTTCACAAACTGTCGCGTTGTATATCGCGGCCAGTGACTTGCTCCGAGCTCGCCGGTCTGATGTGATGGCGGCTGCTGGCTCCCCCAGCATTGGAGGCGCGCGATGCCGTCGCCGATCCTGTGCCCGACCTGTCAGGCCCCCGTCCGCCTCATGGCCGTCCTGAGCCGCGTCAGCTACGTCGATTACTACCAGTGCGACGGGTGCGGCGCCGTGTCGCTGGCGCCCAAGAGTCAGCATGACGGTTCCGGCGTCCCGCTGGAGCTTCGTGCGGAGTCGGCTGATCAGACCCTGACAAGGCCCGATAAGCGCGTCTGACCGCTCGAACGCATCGGTCGGCGGCTCGACTCAACCTTCCTGACGTAGCGCAAGCGCTGCCCTCAAATCCGGCCGCGCGGCCGGGGCGATCAGAGCCGCAGCCGGATCGCGCCCTCGACAACCTTGACACAGTGCACGCGGACGCATTCGTTCGGTTCGCTTCCCTCGCCGCTCGTCAGGTTGAATCGGTGCGCGTGGAGCGGACAGATGACGTGTCCCTCGCCAATCACCCCTTCTGACAGCGGTCCCTGCCGGTGAGGGCATCGGTTCTGGACGGCAAACAGTCTGCCGTCACGCTGCCGGAACACGGCGATCTCGTCTGGTCCGATGACGTAGCAGCGGCCCTGGCCGACGGGGATCCTGCTGACGCTGCCAAGGTTGACGCCTGGCGCCGGCGTCGGGCGTGCCTCAACCATTGTTCTCGGCGACCTCCAGCGTGTAGGCGAGCTCGGCCGCGCTGAACTGCGCGTGGTAGGCGGGCCGGACGGCCTCCTGCCACGGATCGCGATAGGCATCGACGGCCTTCTGGATCTCCGCGTCCAGGTGGGCGCAGATCCCGAGACTGTCCTCCACGAGAATCTTCCGTAGCGTGTCGATGCCCACGCGCTCGACGAACCCGTAGGAACGTTCCAGATACTTGCCGTGCTCGCGGTAGTACTGCATGAACCGGCCCATGTACAGCAGCACCTCCTCGTGCGTGCGGACCGTGCAGAGCAGATCCCCCTTGCGGACGGTGCCGCCAGCCGCCCCCCCGACATAGATTTCCCACGCCCCGCCTTCGATGGCCACCGCTCCCAAATCCTTGACGTACGCCTCGGAGCAGTTGCGGGGACAGCCGGCCGTCGCAAGCTTCATCTTGTGCGGTGATTCGACGCCCTGGAAGCGGCGCTCGATCTTCTGCGAGAGCGCGATCGAATCGCCCACGCCGTAGCGGCAGAAGTCGGTGCCGACGCAGCTCTTGCAGGTGCGAAACGCCTTGGTGTAGGCGTGGCCGCTGGGCATACCGAGGTCCTTCCACACACCCGGCAGGTCTCCCTTCCTGATGCCGAGCAGGTCGATGCGCTGCCCGCCGGTGAGCTTCACCATCGGCACCTGGTACTTGACCGCGACCTGAGCAATTCGCATGAGCTCGTCGGGGGTGGTCACGCCGCCGTAGATGCGCGGCACGACTGAGAATGTGCCGTCCCTCTGAATGTTGGCGTGGACGCGATCGTTGATGAAACGGGCGTCCCGTTCGTCCTCGTACCCGTCGGGCCAGAGGATCTTCAGCAGCGAAGCGAGCCCGACTTTGCTGCCGGGGTCTTCCTTCCCGCCGGCAAGCTGCGTGAACACCTCGCTGACGGACTTGATGCCGCGGTTCCTGATCTCCGCGACCAGCTGCGATTTCTCGAGCGGCACGCCGGGGACGAAGTAATGCTCGCTGGGGTCGTAGCCGACCTCGCCCAGCCGTGACTCCAGCAGCTGCGCCACCAGGCTCTTGCAGGACCCGCAGCCGGTGCCAGCCTTCGTGCGGGCGCCCACCTTGGAGACACTGTGGCAGCCGCCGAAGGAAATCGCGTCGATGATCTGCCACTTGCTCACGCCGTTGCAGTTGCAGATTTGCGCGTTGTCGGGAAGCTCCGCGACGTTGAGCAGCCCGACGCCAGTCGGCGATCCAAAGAGCAGATCCGCCCGTCGCGCGGGCACCCTGGTTCCCGCGAGGAACATCTGCATCAGGATGGGGCTGGCCTCGACGTCGCCAAGCAGGATCGCTCCGGCGATCCGGCCGTCTCGAACGATCAGCTTCTTGTAGATGCCGTTGCCGGGCTCACGGTACACCACCACTTCATCGGCGGCATCTGTCGGTCTGGTGACGCCCATCGATGCCAGCTCCACGCCCATGACCTTGAGCTTGGTGCCCAGCCTGGAGCCGTGGTACGCGGCGTCAGGACGGATGCCGGTCATCACATCCGCCAGCACGCTCGCCTGCTCCCAGATCGGATCGACCAGCCCATAGACCTGCCCGCGATGCTCCACGCATTCGCCGACAGCGAAGATCGACGGATCGCTCGTCCGCATCTGATCGTCGCAGAGGATGGCCCTGTTCACGGCCAGGCCGGAACGGACGGCAATCTCGGTCATCGGCCGGATGCCGGCACTGACGACGACCATGTCGGTGTCGAGCGTGGAGCCGTCCTTGAACTCCAGGTGGGTGATGCGGCCGTCCACACCGGCGATTCTGGTGGTGATGGTGTCGCAGAGCACCCTGATGCCCATCGCCTCGATGGTCGCCCTGAGCACGTCGCCTGCCTCGGGATCGAGCTGCGCCATCATCAGCTGGGGCGCGGCTTCGACCACGGTGACTTCGACGCCGTAGGTCAGCAGTCCCCGGGCCGCTTCGAGCCCCAGCAGGCCGCCGCCGATGACCGCTGCCCGCCGGCTCTCCCTGGCGCAGTCGGCAATGCGCGCGCAGTCGTCGATGGTGCGGAACAGGAAGGTACCCGGTCCACCGAACCCCGCCATCGGCGGCACGAAGGGCCGCGAGCCGGTCGCGATGATCACGTGGTCATAGGGTTCCTCGACATGCTCGGCGCCATCCAAGGCTTCGGCGACGGCGCTGTACGCGACCGCACCCTTCGTGAGGGTTGAACCAGCAACCACACGGCGCGCTCGATCGATGTACGTGGCCTTGACGCCTGCATGGAGTCGGATGCCGTTGTCGCGGTACCACGCCAGCGGGTTGATGAAGATGTCGGTGGCAGCCTGGCTGCCGTTGAGCACATTGCTCAGCAGAATGCGGTTGTAGTTGCCGTAGGGCTCGGCCCCGAACATCACGATCTCGAAGCGATCCGGCGCACGCTTCTGGATCTCTTCGACCACGCGGGCGCCGGCCATGCCGTTGCCCACCACGACCAGCCTCTGCCTGACGAGGCTCACAGGTCGCCCCTCCGCGAGCGCACCACGCGTCATCGCGCCCTCCGAGGCGGCTTGCGCGGAGCCTTCCGGTGATCCGCCCAGCCCGCGACGGGGCTCCGCTCGACGCGGACCGCGCACTGCTTGTAGTTGGGCTCGCGCGAAATGGGGTCGAACGCGCTCTGCGTCACCTGGTTGGCATTGAACTCGGCCCAGTGGAACGGCACGAAGACCTGGCCGGGCGCGATGGTTTCGGTGACGCGCAGCTCGAGCCGCTGGATGCGGCCCCGCCGAGACACCACGTCCACGCGGTCCGACGGCTTGAGCCGCATCGCCCGCGCGTCGCGCGGGTTCATCTCGACCCAAGCCCTCGGCGAGAGACGCTCGAGGATGGGCACCTCCCCGGTTTTGGTACGCGTGTGCCAGTGCTCGACAGTTCGTCCGGTGTTCAGCACGAAGGGAAAGGCCGGTGTCGGCGGCTCGGGGAACGACTCCCACGCCGTCGGAATCAGACGCGCCTTGCCATCCTCGGTCTGAAAGGCCCCGGTGCTGTACAGGCGCCGTGTATCGCCCGCGCCGGTCGCACCGGCCGGGTAGGGCCACTGGATGCCGCCGTGCGCCTCGATCGCTTCGTAGGTCATGCCCGAGTAGTCGCAGAGACGGCCAGCGGAGACGCGCTTCCATTCCTCGAAGGCATCGTCAGGCTTCTTCCACCCGGGAAAGAGCTCGCCACGGCACCCGAGCGCAGAGGCGAGATCGAGAAAGATGTCAAAGTCGGGGCGGGCTTCGCCCGGGGGCTCCACCGCTCGATTGACCTTGCTGACACGGCGCTCCGAGTTCGTGTAGGTCCCTTCCTTCTCCCCCCAGATCGCGGCAGGCAGCACGAGGTCGGCGAGCGCGGTCGTCGGTGTCGGATGGAATCCGTCCTGGACGACGAGAAACTCGAGCGTATCGAGCGACTGCCGCAGCACCCCGAAGTTGGGAAACGACACGATGGGGTTGGTCGCGATCACCCAGAGCGCCCGGATCTGTCCACCGAGCGCCGCCTCGATGATGTCCGGGTACGCGAGTCCGCGGGCGGTCGGAATCCGATCGGCTGGCACACGCCAGAGAGCCGCCAATTCCTCGCGGTCCTCCTCCCGCTCGAACCGGCGGTACCCGGGCAGCGACGAGGTGAAGCCGGCTTCGCGCGTTCCCATCGCGTTGCACTGGCCCGTAATGGAGAACGGCGAGGCGCCCGACCGGCCGATGTTGCCGGTGATGAGCGCGAGGTTGTTGATGGCGTTCACCGTCTCGGTGCCCTTGGTGCTGTGATTGACGCCCATGGTCCAGCCGATGAAGGCGGCCCGGGCGTTTCCATAGAGCATCGCGGTCTTGTACACGTGATCGGTGGAGAGGCCCGTGAGCTCCGCCGTACGCTCCGGCGTGCTCTGCCGGACCGACTCGCGCAGCGCCTGGAATCCAGTGGTCTGCGCCGCGATGTACTCGCGATCGACCAGGCCGTGCTCGATGACGATGTGGATCAACCCGTTGACGAGCGCGAGATCGGACCGCGGCTTCAACGGCAGGTGAAGGTCGGCCAGCATCGCCGTCTTCGTCACGCGCGGATCCACGACGATGAGCGTCTTGGCGGGGTTGGCCTCGAGGCGCTGCCACAGGATCGGATGGTTGTCGGCGATGTTGGCGCCGATGAGCATGACCAGGTCGGCGCGTTCCAGATCCTCGTAGCAGCCGGGCGGACCGTCGCTGCCAAACGATCGCTTGTAGCCCGAGACCGCGGTGGCCATGCACAGGGTCGTGTTCCCGTCGTAGTGGCGCGTCCCCAGACCGAGCTGGACCAGCTTGCCCAGCGTGTAGAACTCTTCGGTCACGAGCTGGCCGGTGCTGATGACGCCGATCGACTGGGGACCGTGCGCGGCCTGCACGTCGCGGAACCTGCGGACCATGGTCGTGAGGGCCTCGTCCCAGCTCACTGGTCGAAGACGCCGCTTTGTGCGGAGCAGCGGATGGCGCGCGCGGGCCGCGACATGCAGCATCTCGTGCTCGGAGAGTCCCTTGGGACAGAGCGTTCCCCGGTTGACGGGATGATCGGGGTTGCCGCGCACGCTGACCGCGCGGCCATTCTTCACGCCGATGAACATCCCGCAGCCGACCGAGCAGTACCCGCAGGTCGTGGGGATCCACCGGTCGGGGACCTTGGCGGCCGCCGTGTGCCCCATGACGGGATCGACGGCGTAGCCGTAGCGATCCGCGTGCGTGTCGAGGCCGACGAGACGGCTCAGGCTCACGCGGCCTCGCTGCCAAGATACGGTGCGGCCATGTGCCTGGGCACCGCGCTGGCGAAGAACAGATAGCGCCCGAGCGCCTCCCCGGCGAACGCCAGGCAGAACGCGGTCCACAGGACGGCGGGATGCGACGTGAAGAGCGGCAGCGCAATGGCCCCGAGCGCCAGCAAGCCTCCACGCACGACGAGAGCTGTCCGCAGCGTCGTGGCGAGGAGCGTCGCCGAGGCTCGAAGCTCGACGGTGTCGGCCGCGCTCAGCCAGAAGAATCGGAGCGCCAGCGTCGCCAACTGGGCGCCGGCCGCCGTCGCCGTGGCGATCGCCAGCCAGCGCGGATCTCCCGCACCCACGGCCGCAGCGAAGAGCGGACCAAGCGTCGCAGCGGTGAGTTGGAACTGCACGAGCGTAAACGGCGTGTTCCAGGCAGGCCGGGACGGCACGCGGTAGATGCAGGCGCTGGCGATCACGCCACCGACGCCGAACGCGAGCGTCACCGCTCCGGCTGCGGTGCTGCCGGGAAGGCGCGCCCAGAGCGCTCCGGCGTAGAGACAGGCGATGGCCGCGAACACGGTGAACAGCAGCACCTCGCGGCTCAGCCAGGAGCGCCGCCACATCCTCAGCGCCCGGTAGGCGTACACGGGGCGGCCCAGATGGAGCGTGGACGCGCCCATCGCCAGGATGCCGACGAGCACCGCCGTGAGCGCCGCCACGTCCAGGCGGGTCGAGGCATCGAGCACGTCCAGCAGCCAGATGGTCGCGAGGGCGCCCACCGAGAGCTGGGTGAGCAGCGTCATCACGATGAGCGGCCAGTGGGGATCGCCGGGCGCGACGCGCACGAGATCGACGGGGCGAGCATTCGGCGGGAGGTCCTTCGGCAGCGTGATCCGCGTCGTCGAGATGCTGGCGTCGGCCGAGGGGAGCCCCGGCGCCGGCACCTTGGCCGTGGCGGCCGCCCGCCACTGGTCGATCCTGACGAGCTCGATCTGAATCGCGCCCGACGGACAGGCGGACACGCACGCCGGGGCCTGACCCATGCCCAGCCGGCTGTGGCACATGTCGCACTTGCCGACCACGCCGCGCTCGGGGTTGTACTGCGGCACCCCGTAGGAGCAATTCCACGTGCAGTACTGGCAGCCGATGCACGCGTCGGCGCTGTGCAGGACGAGGCCGGTCGCCGCATCCTTCGTGTACGCGTCAACCGGACACCCACTGAGACACGTGGGCTCGAGGCAGTGATTGCACCCCATCGAGAGGAACGACCGGGCGGTCTGCGGGTACCAGCCGCCCTCGATCTCGCCGACGCGCCGCCAGTTGATCGCCGCCGGGTTGGCGTTCTGCTCGTTGCACGCCACCACGCAGCACTGGCAGCCGATGCAGCGGCCCATGTCGAGGTGAAAACGGTACTGCTCTCCCTCTGACGGCGCACGAAGCGGGAAACGGGCTGGCTGTGCAGACGCGGCGCCGCGCGATCGCGCTCCCGGGGCGGGAGCTGGCGTCAGCACGAAGGTGGCGCCCTGCCGGCTGGCTCGTTTCTGCAAAGGGAGTGACACGGGTGCGGTGCTCTGGAGGAGCAAGCGACATGCCGAGGACGGCTGCTGCATTTCTCAACAAACATCGCGCACGGCCGGCTGCCTGGCGGTCGTTATGGATACATTTGTGTCGTATGCTCAACTATCTCATACGTCTTTGTCCACTGGTTAGGCAGCGTCCTGGCGCTGGCCTACGCGAGGTCATGGACCCCACCCCACGTGTCATGACGCCGACATCGGGCGAATACAGGCCCGATCGGACGCCTGCTCGCTTCTGATCCGGCTCATGTCGCGCATACAGTTATGTCATATGATGTCATCACATATACCGTTTTGTCTGGATCGAGTCGCCCCGTCCACGTCGATCTCCCCGGATCCGGCCGCGACTGCCGGTTCCCGCCGGGCACACCGATTGCTCCGCCGGAGCTGCCGTGCGGGGTTGACGCGCACACCTCACGATGCGACCGCTCGACCGACGCCGCATAGGCCTGCTGGAAAGCCGCCGGGCAGACGAGCTCGCCGCGCTCGTTCGTCGATGGGGCGGCGTACCAGTCTGTGCGGCTTCCGTGCGCGAGGTGCCCTCGTCGCTCGACCACCGGGCCTTTCTCGAGCGGCTCGCCGCCAGGCAGTTCAGCGTCCTGATTCTGTTGACGGGAGCCGGGGCGCGCGCCCTGCTCGATCAGGCCGATGCCGCGGGACTCCGCGACGCGGTCCTCGTCGCTTTGCGTCACACGACGCTCGCCTGCCGCGGCCCCAAGCCCCTTCGAGTGCTCACCAAGTACAGGCTGGCGCCAGCGATCGTCACCGAACGGCCCCACACGGGGACCGAGCTGCTGCGGGCGCTCGAGGCAACGCCGCTCAGAGGCGTTCGCGTCGCGCTCGTCCACTACGGCGAGCGGAGCCAGGCGCTCAGCGACGCGATCGTCGCGCGGGGAGGCCTCCTGGAGGACGTATGCCTCTACGAGTGGGCACTGCCCGAGGATCGCGAGCCGCTGCGCCAGATCGCCCGGGCGGCGGTATCCGGCGATCTGGACGCCCTGTTGTTCACGAGCCAGGTGCAGCTCCGGCACCTTCTGCTGGTTGCTGCAGAGATCGCCATTGCCGATCAAGTCGTGCGGGCGCTCAGCGACGAGGTCGTCGTCGGCGCGGTCGGACCGGTGTGCGCCAGGGCGCTCGGCAACGAAGGCATCGTGCCCGACGTGCTGCCGGGCCAGCCAACGAGCGTGGCGCTCGTCGGCGCGCTCGCCGACTACTTCGAATTGACCGCGGACCCGGCCCCTTCCACCTGACAGGACCCCGATGACCGCTCGCACCGAACCCGACGGCCACCTTCCCACGCTCGTGTCGTGCTTCCTGCACTTCGATGTGTGCTTCATGCTCTGGGTGCTCATCGGGGCGCTGGGCGGCTTCATCTTCGATGGATCGCTGGTCGATCCGGCGCTGAAAGGATTGATCGTCGGCGTGCCCATCCTGACGGGCTCGCTGCTTCGGGTGCCGCTCGGCGTGCTGGCCGATCGTGTCGGCGGCCGGCGCGTCGCGATCGGACTGCTGCTGTTTCTCGTGGTGCCCCTGCTCACAGCGTGGCTGGCGCCTGGCGGCGCGAGCACGCTGCTGCTCGTCGGGCTCCTGCTCGGCGCGGCGGGGGCCTCGTTCGCGATCGTGCTGCCGATGGCCAGCCGCTGGTACCCCCCCCATCGGCAGGGTCTTGTCATGGGCATCGCCGCGGCCGGCAACAGCGGCACCGTGCTCGCCAATCTGCTGGCGCCGCGTCTGGCACAGGCGATCGGCTGGCAGGCCGTCTTCGGCGCGGCCCTGATCCCGCTCGCCCTCGTCCTCGTCCTGTTCTGGTGGGCCGCAAGGGACGCGCCCGACTCCCGCGCGCGACGCTCAGGCGCGTTCCAGCTCGTGCTTCGCGCTCCGGATACCTGGTGGCTGTGTTTCTTCTACTCGGTCACGTTCGGTGGCTTTGTCGGGCTGAGCAGCTTCCTTCCGCTGTTCCTGAAGGACCAGCTCGCCGTCAACGCGGTCGCGGCCGGAGCGCTGACGGCCGCGGCGGCCGCAGCCGGCAGCATCGTCCGACCGGCCGGAGGATACCTGGCCGACCGGCTGGGCGGCGGCCGCGTGCTCCAGTTCCTGCTGCCGGCGATCGCGGTCGCCTACCTCTACATGGCGACGCTTCCGCCGATCGCGATGGCCGCCCCACTGCTCATCGCCACAATGGTATGTCTGGGTCTGGGCAACGGGGTGGTCTTTCAGCTCGTGCCCGAACGGTTCAGGCGTGAGATCGGCAGCGTCACCGGGATCGTCGGCGCTGTCGGGGGGCTCGGTGGGTTCGCCCTGCCAACGCTGCTCGGCGTAATGAAGCAGGGACTCGGATCGTTCGCGCACGGGTTCGCCGTGCTGGCAGTCGTAGCCGGCGGCGCAGGTGTCACGCTGTGGACCTTGCGGCGCCCTGCGCGCCAGCGGTCGTGGAGCGCACGCGCGCAGCCCGCGCTCGCCGTCGACGAACTCTGAGACGAGCTCCTCTACGAGCGCGCGAGCGCCGGGCGCCAGCTACTTGGCCAGCGGGTTGGGGCGCATCTGGAACTTCACGGCCTTCTGCTTGGTGCCTTTGCCCCCCTCTACGTGCCAGGCCGCGTAGGTGGAGTAGTTCGACCAGAGCGCCCGGCCCTTCCAGCCCGTCTTCGGATCGTCGATGCGTCCGACAGCCGAGCGCGAAAAGAAGCCCAGCGGATACGGCACACGCAGCGTGACGAACGTCCCGGTCCTGGGCACGAGCACTTCGAGCGAGTCGGTGTTCACGTTGCCGTAGAGCGGCACGTCCCGGCCGAGCCCCAGCACGTCGTGCGCATCGAGCTGCGTCAGATAGCTCTCGTCGGAGAGGATTGACGAGGCGTTCTGGTATGTGGGGCCTCGCTGTCGATAGAACGTCCACCCCTCGGGACAGCTCTGGCCGGTCGCCGTCGGACCGTTGGTGACCTTGCACTTGCGGCGGTCGAACGAGGAGAAGTGCCCGCTGCCGCGCCAGTTCTGCCAGACCAGACCCTCGCTGTCCACCTCGACACCGCCCGACCCATACGCGGGTGGCGTCACGCCGGGAGGCGCTTCATACACCTCGGCGCGGCATGTCTGCGGCGGGTTCGATCCACGGTCGAGCCGCACCAGCTTGTTGTCCATCGGGCCAATCCCCGAGCACCACGCGCTCCCGTCCCTCGGACTGATCGCGACCGAATAGCAGCCGAAATCGATCCTGCGATCCTTGGCGGGATCGGCAGGCTGCTTGGGTTCGGTCCATTCCGTTATCCTGCCGTCGCCGTTGGTGTCGAGCACGGCCGGACACCAGCCCTGCGAGGTCTCGACGTTTCTCGTCTTGTCGTAGGCGCTGATGTCGAGCCAGCCGATCGCGCCGTTCATGCCGAAGTAGATCGAGTTGTCGCGGCCGATCTGGTTGTGGTCTGCGGTAAAGCAGGTGTCGATCTCGGTGAAACGGTTCGCCTTCGGGTCGTACACGAAGACCTGCCTGCCGCCGGTCGCCAGCGGGAAGTACTTGCCGAACCTGTTCTGGCCCGGTTTGCAGTAGGCAGGCTGCACCTCCGGTCCGCCTCCCCGGACTCTGCCAGTCAGCCAGACACGCCCCTGCGCATCCATCGCGACGCTGCGGGGATCGGAGGACCGTGCCCAGATATCTTCTTCTCCCCAGTACGGGGACGGCATGGTGCTCTGGCCGGTTGTGGGCGCCGTGGACGGCACCTTCAGAGCTCGTGACCGGTTCTCCAGCGGATCCAGCACGGCCAGCAGGTCGGTCGGCTGGACGGCGGCATACACGGACCCGTTCGCGTTGACCGTCGGGTTACGCAGATCGCTGGCCGTGGCGTCCGTGCGTCCATCGCGATCGGTGCCCCAATCCCAGAGCGTGACGACGAGATTGCGCTCGACGCCGGAGGGGCGCGGCGGCACCTGCCTGGGCGCCTCCCCCTTGGCAATGCGATCAGTCCAGTCGGCGAGCATCTGGCGCTGCGCGCCCATGCGCTTGAAGCTGGCGCCCATCGGAGGCCCCGATGGACCCATCTGCGTCCGTCGATCCCACGCCGCGAGCGTGGAGCCCGTGCCGGCTGTCACGTTCGGCAGAATTTCCCTGGTGGCCTTCCCGCCGAGCTGATGGCAGTTCAGGCACCCTCGAATCTGGTTCCCCACTTCGCGCTCGGGCAATTCGCCTTTGGGGATCTCGGCCATCGACAACCACCACGCAGCCGGATACACCTGGGCAGCCGTACGCGCGTCGGGTGCAATCTCGGCCCTGAGATTGAGCTGCTGGCCGGGTGTCGCGGCCTGCCGTGGCGAGTCGATCAACCCGTACCCGCGGACAAAGACCTGGTACTTCGCCCTGGGCAAGTCGGGCACCAGGTAGCGCCCCCGATCGTCAGTCACCACGATGCGCGCGAACTTCGTGGGCAGGTCGGTCGTCTCGGCAATGATCCACACACCGGCCTCGGGGCCTTTCGCACTCGTCACGACCCCGCCGATGTCGTCGGGATCGATGGCGACAGTCGAACCGCCACTCTGCTGCTGGGCGCCGACGACCGCGAGCAACGACAGGATCACCGCCGCGACGGCGCCCATCGCCAAACGCATAAGCCTGAGTGATTGCATGGCTGCTCCTGACGCCCGCCCGGGGGCCTGTTCCGAAAGTGGCTCGCCGCACGCGCGGCCGGGGCGGGGGCATTATATGGCCAACGTCGAATGCCCGCGCGCAGCCTCCTCCGCGTGGCTGCCTGCGGGACGCCGGGCGTCGGCCTTCAGCCGGACCGTGAGCATCGCCAGCGGCACAAACAGCACCAGCGTCGCCAGCGTGTACGGCGACAGCGACTCGTAGAACAGCGCCAGCTGCCGGCCCCCCAGCAGCATCGGCAGCAGTGTGCTGGTCACGGCGGTCATGGCCAGGGCAACGTCGATGGACAGGCTCGACGAGAATCGAGTCGCCACTCGCCTGCGTACACCCAGCAGGGCCAGAACCGGCACGTAGAGCGCGATGAAGTACCGCCGCTGTGTGTGCGGCGACCACAGCAGCATCGCGGTCAGGACGAGCGAGAACTCCAGCAGGCGGATGTCCGGCCCGGAGGGTTCTTTCCAGAGCGCGAGGAGAAGCAGCGCACCACCGGCGAGCGCCGTGAGGGCCCAGAGGGCGGAAACCGCCGCAGTGGACAGGCTCGCGAGGCTCGTTCTCGGAGCGCTCCGATCGCCGCGATGGTCGGGAGTGAGATATCTGAACAGGGCGCCGCGCAGCGCGTAGTTGTCGCCCTCATCGATCTTCTGCACGGCGTATCTAGCGAATCCCTCGATCAGATGATTGTTGCGGTCGACGCCGAGGAAGGCCGCTGGCAGGATCCCGATGAGCGCGACGACCCCGATCGTCGCCACACAGACCGCGACACGGCGCCGCAGGGCGAAGTAGGCCAGCAGCAGCAGGGGCGTCAGCTTGACCGCGATGGCCAGGCCAAGGGCCGCCGAGGGCCCGATCACTTTGCCGCGTTGGGCAGAGGCGAACGCGAACACCATCAACGCCACGGAGAAGAAATGAAAGTTCCCGTACCGGAATTCCTCGGCGACGAAGCCCCCCACGATCAACAGCGACGCCAGCATCAATCGCTCGGGCCGGCCGGGCCACCCCAGGTCGCGCGCGACGAGCGCCCCCACCGACCACAAGACAGCGAACTTCAACGCGAGGAAGATCAGCGCGGCGGCTTCGAGGGGAAGCAGCCCGAGCGGGACGAAGAGGAACGCGACCGCCGGCGCGTAGCGGAATCCGTGTGCGGGAACGGTACCGCCCTCGTAGAGCGCACGGGGATAGAACTCGTAATCGCCCTGGAGAATCTGCCTGGCGACGCGGTGGTAGATCGGGAAGTCGACCGAACGGGTGGCGCTCTGCCAGGCCAGAAACACGGCCGCCAGGCCGAGCGCGATGAGCCCGAGTCGCCGCGCCGGCGTCCACAGCCACCGCAGTTGCGCCACGTGTTGGGTCGCGGAGGCGACTCCCTCACGCGCACGGGGCGCGGCCGGGGGTGCACCGGCAGGGCTCATCGGCATGGGATGATTCCGCGGACAACGCCTCTTCAGGGAGTTGGTCCCGCGCCAGTGCGCGCGGGGTCTCCCTGCCCCTCGCGATGTCGCCGCGAGCCGCTTCTTGGCTTCCTGCGTCGCGTCGCTCGCAGTCGGGCTGGCGCGCCGACGCGACGCGCAACGGAAACCGCGCTAGTCTCGCGCGCCGAGTTTGCGAAGCAGATCGATCGTGCTCTGCCGGCCTCTGTTATCCTGCCCGGCCACGCCGAGCTCCGGCCGGCTGGCGAGCGCGATCGACAGCGGCGTCTCCTTGCGCCGGTTCCTGACGTTCATGTCGGCGCCGCGATCGGCGAGAAACGCAATCACCGAGTCGAACCCGCGCCGGACCGCGTCGTGGAGCGGCGTATCTCCCACGTTGTCAGCGGCGTTGACGTCGACGCCGAGGCGGACCGCGAGCTCGGCCGCCTCGAGCGTCAGGCGCTCCTCTTCCAGCGGATCCATCGGAGGAACGCCGTAGCGCATCTGGCGGTTCTCGGTGAAGCCCCTGACAAATCCCATGGCGGCTTTGAGCGAGGTCGTCCCGTCCTTGGGAACGGCGAACGGACTGGCGCCGCCGTCGACCAGGGCGCGGAGGATGGGAATCTCGCCGAACTGCGCCGCCAGCCAGAACGCATTGGCGCCAATCATCTGGTGACGCAGCGTGTAGTCGGCGCCGAGGCGCCGGCCGGGCGTTCCGTGCAGCACCGGCGCATTGGGGTCGGCCCCGCGCGCCAGGAGCGTCTTCACCAGGTCGAGCTCGCCGCGAATCACGGCTGCGTGCAGCGCGGTGTACCCCGCGCCGGCATGGTTTGGATTGGCGCCTCGCTCGAGCAGGTACTGGGCGAGCACACCGTGCCCGCTGTGCGCGGCGATGACCAAGGCGCTGGTGCCAGCGGCAGAGGCGTCGTCGACGTTGGCCCCGCCGTCCAGCAGGACCCTGGCGGTGTCGACGTCACCGGTCTGGGCCGCGAGGAGCAGCGGCGTCGACCCACCGTGCGCCATCTCGAAGTCGCCCGATGCGTTGGCGTTGCCGGCCGTGTTCTCGAGCTGGCGCCACACGTCGGAACGCGCATGAACCGAGGCGCCGTTTTCGACCAGCGTGCGCGCAACCTCGGCGTGCTTCTGCTCCACGGCCCACATGAGCGACGTCTGGCCGCGGAAGCGTTCTTTGGCGTTCACGTCGGCGCCATGTGCCAGGAGCAGGCGGACGGCCGCGACGTTCCCGCTGCGCGCCGCCGTCATCAGCGGTGTCTCGCCCGACTCGATGGCCACGTTCGGCTTCGCCCCAGCCGTCAACAACCGCTCGATCATCGGTGCGCTGCCATTCACGGCGGCCAGCCACAGTGGCGTGGCGCCCAACTGGTTCGCCGCACTGGCATTCGCACCGGCCCGAAGCAACAGGTCCGCCAGGTCGAGGTTATTGCGGTGGGCCGCCCAGTGCAGGGCCGTCGCGCCGTCGGGCTGCGCCAGGTTGACGTCGGCGCCCTGTTTGATCAGCCGCCGCGCGGCATCGACATCAGTGGCCCTGACGGCGGCGATCAAAGGGACCTCGACGTCGGCCGCGGCCCGGCTGAGCGGAGACAGGGCGAGGATGGCTACGAGCGCTGCCAACGGCCATCGGGCCTGCGTTGGCCGGACCGCGTGTGACCGGACAGTCCGGATCACGTTCGCGTGCAGTATGGGCATGCCCGGATTACGCGAGGGACAGCGGCTCGATCGGGAGCCGGCCCGTGCTGTGCCCCAGCTTTTCGACCGGCACGCCCAGCCGATCGAGCAGGGTCAGATGGAGGTTCGCGAGCGGTGTGCCTTCCGCGTACTTGATGTGGCGCCCCTCGTGCACAACGGCGCCACCGGCCACCAGAATCGGCAGGTTCTTCGACGCGTGCGCGTTGCTGTCGGCCATGCCGGCGCCGTAGATGATCATCACGTGGTCGAGGAGCGACCCCTCCCCGTCAGGCGTGGACCGCAGCTTTTCGAGGAACTCCGCGAAGAGCGTGACGTGCAGCAGATTTATCTGGGCCAGCTTGGCGATTCTTTCCGGATCGTTCTGATGGTGCGAGATCGGATGATGCGCGTCGGGCACGCCGATCTCGGCATAGGTGCGGCCGCTGATCTCGCGCCCGATCATGAACGTCACGACTCTCGTCAGGTCAGTTTGATAGGCCAGCGCCTGGAGATCGAACATGAGCTTGGCATGCTCGCGGCAGGTGCCCGGAATGCCCGGCGGCCGATCGACGAGGGGCAGCTCGCGCGCGCCCTGGGCTTCGGCCTTCTGGATGCGGCGCTCGATGTCGCGCACGGCGTCAAGATACTGGTCGAGCTTGGACCGATCGGAGGGTCCCAGCCCGCGCTGCAGGTCGGCGACCCGCTCGACGACCGAATCGAGCAGGCTGCCGTCCTTCTGCAGCCGGGCCAGCCGCACGGCCGGGTCGGTGCTGCCGCTGTCGCCGAACAGCCGCTCGAAGACCACGCGCGGGTTGTTCTCCATGGGCAGCGGTGTCGTTTCGTTGCTCCACGCGATCGTGTTCGTGTAGGCGCAGCTGAACCCGTCGTCGCACGAGCCCGAGAAGTCGCGGCCGTCGAGCGCCAGCTCGAGCGAGGCGATCTGGGTGTGCTGGCCGAACGTACGCGCGGCCAGCTGGTCCATCGAGATGCCGGCTCGAAGATCCTTGCCGTCCCCCAGTTTGGTCGGCATGCCGGTCAGGAAACGCGTCGAGGCACGCGCGTGCGCCCCCTCGCTGTCCACGCCCTGCAGGCCGGACAGGACGACCACACGGTCGCGGAAGGGCTCGAGCGGCTTGATCACCGGCTTGAAGTCGAAGCCGGCACCCTCGGTGCCTGGCGTCCACCGGTCCATCCGCATCCCGTTGGGAACGTAGACCACGCCGAGCCTGAACACGGGCGCGGCGGCGGTCTTTCTCGACTGCGCGAACGCGGGCACCATGCCGTCGAGCAGGG